>CALWLN010000213.1 GCA_944381535.1 uncultured Lachnospiraceae bacterium | reverse complement strand
ATTCTGTTACTTTACCGGCAGGGCGGCCGGGTGGTAAGCGATACATGGGTCGCTTCGGCGGGCGGACATTTTGAAGCATATGAAATAAACGACGCGAAAGCCTGCGTATTGAGAGAATTGACGGAGGAGCTTGGCATAACGGAAGCCTCTTTGAAAAATCTCAAAATGCGTTACGTGACATTACGGAGAACAAAGGGTGAGTTGCGGCAAAATTACTATTTTTTTGCGGAACTAAAGATGTTTCCGGCCATCCCTCTTACCTCCAATGAAGGAACACTTAAGTGGTTTGACATTTCAGAAATCAGGACTTTGGAAATGCCCTTTACCGCCAAATTTGTAATGGAACATTATGTAGAGACAGGCAGATTCAACGATAAACTATACGGTGGAATCGCAAATGGCGAGAGCGTCATTTTTACCGAACTGCCGGAATTTTAGAAAAACTTTCAAAAAATTAGGAGTAAGAAAGGCCAGAATAATGATCCACAAAATTTTGATCATAGAAGACGACACCGACATCAACAACATGACGGCAGACGCCCTTAAAAAGGCGGGTTACGGCTGTACCCAGGCCTTTTCCGGGACGGAAGGACTGTTATATATCGAAAAAGAGCCTTATTCTTTGGTGATTTTAGACTTAATGCTGCCGGGGATGAACGGCGAGGAATTGCTTCCGCAGATTAAGGAAAAGCAGGCTGTTCCGGTCATCGTGGTCTCCGCCAAGGACAGTCTGGACAGCAAGGTGGAGCTCTTAACCTCCGGGGCGGAGGATTATATGACAAAACCCTTTGAAATCCAGGAACTGATTGCCAGAATCGGGGTGCAGATCCGCCGCTTTGCCGATACCCAGGGCGGGAAGCCGGAGGTTCTTACCTATAAGGACTTACAGCTATGTCTGGATTCCTTTACTGCCACGGTTCAGGGCAAAAGCATTGAACTGACCCGGCAGGAATTTAAGATTCTGGAGCTTCTCCTTTCCCATCCGGATCGGGTATATTCCAAACAGGACATCTATGACTATGCATGGGATGACCTTTATATTGGGGAAGATAAGACCATCAACGTCCATATCAGCAACATCCGCAAAAAGCTCAAGGCGGTTTCGGAGCAGGAATACATCGAAACCGTATGGGGAATCGGTTTCCGGCTGGCAAAATAATTGTAGGCGGCCTGCGCTGCGGGCAGACGTCCATTTTAAGGAGCGGCCGCGATAGTTTGTACCGGTTCCGATACCGGAACGGACAGGATAACTTTAACCTTTCTTAAACTTTGCTTTGCGATTGATTGATATTTTGGCTGTATGATAAAAAACGTAAAGCAAAGGAGGAAAACATATGGAATACTTACTGACGACAAACAGCCTGACAAAACAGTATGGCAGGCATAAGGCGGTAAACGCTGTAAATCTTCATGTTCGGCAGGGCGACATCTACGGCTTGATCGGGCGCAACGGAGCCGGAAAGACCACCATCTTAAAAATCATCAGCGGGCTGGCAGCCCCCACCTCCGGGGATTTCTCCTTGTTCGGGGAATCCGGGAAAGGCGCTGCGATCTACATGTCCCGTATCGGAACGCTGATTGAAACTCCCGGTATCTATCCGAACATGTCGGCGGCGGAAAATTTAAAGCTGAAATGTCTGGCCATGGGTGTCCGTAAGAAAGGCGTCATTGAGGAACTATTAAAGATCGTGGGGCTTTCGGACACCGGTAAAAAGAAGTTGAAGAATTTTTCCCTTGGCATGAAGCAGCGCCTGGGCATTGCGCTGGCTCTTGTAAACGATCCGGACCTGCTAATTTTGGACGAGCCCATCAACGGTCTTGACCCCCAGGGCATCGCCGAAGTCTGGGAGACGCTTTTTAAGCTCAACAAGGAGCGGGGGATCACGCTGATCATTTCCAGTCATATTTTGGAGGAACTTTCCAAGATTGCGACCCATTATGGAATCATCCACGACGGAGTTCTGCTGCAGGAGCTGACCCGGGAGGAGCTTCTGTCCAGGTGCAGCGAGCGCATTGAGTTGAAAACAAGCGACACCCGCAGGGCGTGTACCGTGTTGGAGAACATGGGGATTACGGATTATAAGGTGGTAGACGCAGACACCATCCATATTTTTGAGCGCTTAAATGACGGCGGCGAAATTACCATGGAGCTGGCTGAGAATCATGTGAAAACCATGGGAATTACCGTGAAAAATGAAGCGTTGGAGGATTACTACTTAAATCTTACGGGAGGTGCCGCAAATGTTTAACTTGATCAAAATGGATTTTTACCGCATGATGCATTCTGTTTCTACCTGGGTGATTCTGACCTTTACCGTCCTGCTGGCGGTGTTCGCCGTTTCCATGACGGACTCGGACATTCAGTCCATGGCAGAGAACCCCCAATATATCCAGGAGCAGCAGGAAGAAATTGACGGCAATGAGGACCGGAGTATCGGGATCTATACCACCGCCGACCCGGAATGGGTGGACGGGAAAATCGAGGTTGGGGACATTCTCAGCACGGAGATAAGCAGCGGACTTCTGTTATTGCTCTGTATCATCTTTGCGGCAATATTCGTCAGTGCCGAGCAGAAAAACGGATATGTGAAAAATATCGCAGGGCAATTTCCAAACCGTGGAATGCTGGTGCTTTCCAAACTTGCAGCCCTGGCGGTACAGGTGCTTCTAATGCTGGTTGTTTTTGCGGCAGTTGCGGCACTGACCGGGCTGGCCCTTTGGGGCGACCGGTTTTACCTGGGGTCGGAATCCTCGCTGCTGCAGTGTCTGGGCGTTCAGTATCTTCTGCACCTGGGATTTGCCGCACTGATCCTGTTTCTGACTATCCTGTCCCGCAGCTCCGCCTTCAGCATGGTGGTGGGTCTGCTGGCCTGCGTCGGAACATTGATTCCGGTTTATTCCCTTATCAATAAGATCGTTTATGATATCCGGCCAAGCTGGAATTTTGATATCAGCAAATATACCCTGGATGGCAATATCAGTATGGCCGGAATCGGCGCAGCGCCGGAGGCGCTGATCCGGGCCGTGATCGTGGGAGGCGCTTTTGTGGTGGCCTGTACCATCCTTTCCATGCTGGTTATGCAGAAACGGGACGTTCGATAAGGAGTTGTTTTTATGATTTTTTTGGCGATTGCCGCAACCGCTGTGGCAGTGATTTTCATCCTTTTATTTGTTTTTTACCGGCGGCAGGTCAAAAAGACCTGCTGCCAGTTGGCGTTTTTAAAATCCCATCAGACGAATCTGCGGCTGACGTCCGGTCTTCCCTTTCGGGAGTTGAATGAGCTGGTGGACGGCATGAATGAGATCATTGACCTCTCCCGGGAGATCAAGCAAAATTCCCGGCAAAGCGAATATCATTTAAAGGAAACCATCACAAACCTGTCCCACGACATCCGCACACCCCTCACCTCCCTGGACGGGTATTTTCAGCTTCTTTTGAAAAGTGAATCGGAGGAGGAGCGCCAACGGTATATTGCCATTATTCAGACCCGAATCGGGAGCCTGAAGGATATGCTGGAGGAACTGTTCACCTACACCAGACTCCAGGATGAAGGATACGAGCTGGAACTGGAGCCTCTGGATTTTGGGGCCTGCGTTTACAGCACCGTATTCTCCTTTTACGAGGATTTTCAGAAAAAAGGAATCGAGCCCCATACGGATTTCTGCGACGGACATCTTTTGATTTCCGGCAATGAGGAGGCAATCCGGCGGGCTGTACAGAACCTGATAAAAAATGCGCTGGAGCACGGCGGAACACAGATTTCCTTTCTTTTATTCCGCAAAGAAGGATTTGCCGGTTTTCGGTGCTCGAACCAGGTTACAAATGGGGAGGAAATCGATATCGGGCAGGTGTTTCAGCGATTTTACAAGGCGGATTCGGCGAGAACCCATACCTCTGCCGGCCTGGGCCTCGCCATTGCCAGGGGACTGGTGGAGAAAATGGGCGGCACGGCCACTGCGGAGCTGAAGGACGATATTTTTTCCGTAACGCTGCAATTTCCTTGTCTTGACTTTCCGCCCCGCAATGCCCTATAATACAAGATTATAAGGTTCCCGAAGGGGTTCTTATAATATACGATTATAAGGTTCCCGAAGGGGTCCTTATAATATAACAAGATATACAACCAGTCATTTTAGCAAGGGAGCGGCAAAAGCCCTCAGGAGGGAAGTATGAATACAAGATTTTACAACGCGAAAATTTTATTGACCAGGGAGGATAAGTCCTTTGAAATCCTGGAAGGTGAACTGTGGGTCAAGGGAAATACCATCTGCTACATTGGCGACGGCAGGAATGTCCCGCTGGAGGTTGTTGCGGATTTGTCTGCGCAAAAGGCGGCAGCGGAAACAAACGCACAGGAAGCGGCTGGTAATTTTGCTGCCCGGGAACTGAACTGGGACCGTGAAATCGATGCGGAGGGCAATCTTATCATGCCGGGCTTTAAAAATGCTCACACCCATTCCGCTATGACCTTCCTTCGGTCCAGCGCAGACGACCTTCCCCTCCAGGAGTGGTTGTATGAGCAGGTATTTCCAAGGGAAGCACAGCTTCAGGAGGAGGACTCCTACTGGCTGACGGCCCTGGCAAATCTGGAATATCTGACCAGCGGGATTACCGCCCAGTTTGACATGTACTTTTTCCAGGATATGGTGGCAAAGGCCTGTGTGGACATGGGCTTTCGAGTGGTACAGACCAGCGGCCTCAACAATTTTGGCGGCACGCTGGAGGAATTGGAAGAAAAATATCTGCGTCTGAATGATTACGATGAATTAAGCTCCTATATTTTGGGCTTCCATGCGGAGTACACCACCAGCAAGGAGCTGATGGAGGGAGTGGCCGCCCTGGTGCAAAAATACAAAGCCCCCATGTTCGTCCACAATTCCGAGACGAAGCTGGAAACCGACGAATGCCGCCAGCGCTACGGCGTGAGCCCCACCCAGCTGTTTGACACCATGGGGATGTACGATTTTGGCGGAGGCGGGTATCACTGCGTATGGTTCGATGAGGCGGATATGGATATTTTCGCAAAGCATGGCCTTACGGCGGTAACAAATCCCGGTTCCAACGCCAAGCTGGCCAGCGGAATCGCCCCCGTAGACGAAATGCGTAAACGGGGCATTAATCTGGCGATCGGCACCGACGGCCCTGCCAGCAACAACTGTCTGGACATGTTTAAGGAGATGTTCCTGGTGACCTCCTTAGCCAAGCTTCGGGCCATGGACGCTTCGGTGATGGATGCCAATGAGGTGCTCTACATGGCTACCGCCGGAGGGGCAAAGGGCATGGGCCTTTTGGACTGCGACTGTCTGGCTGTTGGAAAAAAGGCGGACCTTATCATGATAGATTTACAGCAGCCCAACATGCAGCCTATCCGCAATATCACCAAAAATCTGGTCTACAGCGGCAGCAAGCAGAATGTGAAAATGACCATGATAAATGGGAAGATTCTTTATGAGAATCAGAAGTTCCATGTAAATCTGGACACTGCCGAGATTTATCAGAGAGCCAATGAGATTGTGGCGAGGATAAAATAGGTCCCTTTGGAAAATGGACCGGTGGCGTTATACGACATGCATAAAAACAGGGAGAGATTATGAGAATCACCTATCTTCATCACAGCTGTTTTACTGTAGAAATAAATGAAAAAGTACTGATTTTTGACTATTTCCGGGGAGAGCGGATGAGGGAGTGTTCCTATCGGGGGAAACTCCCGGATTTCCCCCGGGACCGGGAAATTTATGTATTTTCCAGTCATCAGCACCGGGACCATTTTGATATGGAAATTTTTCGCTGGCAGGAAATCTATCCGAATATCCAGTATATTATGCCAAAGGAAATGCGTTTCAGCGATAATTATTTTAAGAAAAATGGCATTGACCTCTCTGTTAAGAACAGAATCCATTATAGGAAGCCGGAGGAAAGGCTGTTCCTTCAGGGGCTTGAAATAGAAACGCTGAAATCCACTGATGAGGGCGTGGCCTTTCTGATAACCTGTGAGGGACAGACCATCTACCATGCCGGTGATCTGCACTGGTGGCACTGGGAGGGAGAGGAGACTGCCCTCAACGCTTACCAGGAAGAAACTTATAAGAGCCAGATTGACAGGCTGAAGGACCGTTTGATTGACGTGGCTTTCGTGGTGCTGGACCCCCGGCTGGAGCAGGCGGCGTTTTGGGGAATGGACTACTTTATGAAGCATGTGAAAGTACGGTATGTGATACCTATGCACCTGTGGCAGAAGTATGAACTGATAGAGCAGTACAAGCGCAGGTGGGAGGCGGAGCCCTTCCGGGATAAGATTCTGGATGTGGAGGGAGAAAACCAGGTGTTTGAGGTGTAACAGATCGGGTGCCTGACTGTTACGAGGTAGAGAAATCAGATTTTGAGCCTTGATTTCGGCTCTTGAAATACCGCCCGTCCTATGGTATGATAAGACTTTAGAACGGAGGTGCAAAGCCATGCCCTTTTTAATAAGCTTTCTGCAATATGCAGTGATATTGATCCTCCTTGCGGCCATTGCCGTAGGCGGAATTTTCTTTGGTAGATTTTTGAGAGTTAGAAAGGACGCCAAGGAAGCGTCACAAAATACAAACGAATAGATGTTGGAGGAATGATTGTGAAACCATATGGAGTAAATGAACTGCGCCGCATGTACCTGGAATTTTTCGAGAGCAAGGGTCATCTGGCAATGAAGAGCTTTTCGCTGGTACCCCATAACGATAACAGCCTGCTCTTGATCAACGCGGGAATGGCTCCCTTAAAGCCGTATTTTACGGGACAGGAGATTCCTCCCAGAAGGAGGGTCACCACCTGCCAGAAATGTATCCGTACCGGGGATATTGAAAATGTGGGAAAGACCGCAAGGCACCTGACCTTTTTTGAAATGCTGGGTAATTTCTCCTTCGGGGATTATTTTAAGCACGAAGCCATCGCCTGGTCCTGGGAATTTCTGACGGAGGTTCTGGGCATGGAACCGGAGCGGCTGTATCCTTCCGTTTACGGGGAGGACGAGGAGGCCTTTGAAATCTGGAATAAAGAAATCGGGATTCCGGCGGAGAAAATCACGCGCTTTTACCGTGACGAGAACGGCGAGTGCGACAATTTCTGGGAGCATGGCGCAGGTCCCTGCGGCCCCTGTTCCGAGATTTATTACGACCGGGGAGAGAAGTACGGCTGCGGACGTCCCGACTGTAAGGTGGGCTGCGACTGCGACCGCTTTATGGAAGTGTGGAACAACGTGTTTACCCAGTTTAACGGGGATGGGCATGGCCACTATGAAGAATTGGAAAACAAAAATATTGATACCGGCATGGGACTGGAGCGTCTGGCTGTGGTAGTCCAGGATGTGGATTCTGTCTTTGACATTGATACCATGAAGGCTATCCGGGACAAAATCTGTGAGATTGCAGGCGTGACCTATCAGACCGACGCCATGCAGGACGTTTCTATCCGGTTGATTACCGACCATATCCGTTCTACCACCTTTATGATATCCGACGGCATTATGCCCTCCAACGAGGGCCGTGGCTATGTACTGCGACGTCTGATTCGCCGGGCGGCCAGACATGGAAGGCTTTTGGGGATTCAGGGGCAGTTCCTGGCAAAATTAAGCGAGACTGTCATTGCTGAGAGCAAGGACGGATATCCTGAACTGGAGGAAAAGAAGGCCTTTATTTTGAAGGTTCTTTCCCAGGAGGAGGAGAAGTTCAACAAGACCATCGACCAGGGCCTGTCCATTTTGGCACAAATGCAGAAAGAACTGGAGCAGAAGGGCGAGAAGGTGCTCTCCGGTGAGGAAGCATTTAAACTGTATGATACCTACGGATTCCCCTGTGATCTGACCCAGGAGATTTTGGAGGAAAAAGGCTTTTCCATCGACCAGGAGGCTTTCAACTGTTGCATGGAAGGACAGCGTTGCAAGGCAAGAAGCGCCAGAAAAGAAACTAACTACATGGGTGCGGACGCCACCGTATATGATGCGATTGACCCTGCCATCACCACGGAGTTTGTGGGCTACGACCACCTGCTGTATGAGTCCAAGATTACCGTACTGACTACGGAGACGGAGCTGGTGGAAGCTCTTTCCGACGGGGACAAGGGTACTATCATTGTCAAGGAGACCCCTTTCTACGCCACCATGGGAGGACAGAACGCGGATACCGGCGTGATTACCATGGGCGAGGACAACCGGTTTGTGGTGGAGGACACTGTAAAGCTTCTCGGCGGCAAGGTGGCCCATATCGGAACTGTTGAGAAGGGAATGTTTAAGGTCGGCGACAAAGTGACCTTGTCTGTGGACGAAGAAAAGCGCGGACTGATTGCCAGAAACCACAGCGCCACCCATTTATTGCAGAAGGCCCTTCGGGAAGTGCTGGGAAGCCATGTGGAACAGCACGGCTCCGACGTCAACGCGGACCGGCTGCGGTTTGACTTTTCTCATTTTGCGGCTATGACGGCGGAGGAGCTTGCCAAGGTGGAGGCTATCGTCAACGAGAAGATTGCGGCGGCTCTGCCGGTGGTAACCCAGGAGATGACCCTGGAGGAAGCCAAGAAGACAGGAGCCATGGCGCTGTTTGGGGAAAAGTACGGCGAGACCGTGCGGGTAGTGAAGATGGGAGATTTCTCCGTGGAGCTCTGCGGCGGTACCCATGTGAGCAACACCAGTTCCATCAGTGCCTTTAAGATTATCTCCGAATCCGGCATTGCGGCAGGCGTGCGGCGTATTGAAGCGCTGACCTCCAAAGGCGTATTTGAGTATTACGACCGTCTGGAGGAGATTCTGAATCAAGCGGCCCAGCTGATGAAGACGACGCCGGGCGGACTGGTGGAGAAGATTTCTCATCTGATGGCCGACATGAAGGCTTTACAGAGCGAGAATGAGTCCTTAAAGAGCAAGGCGGCCAAGGACGCCTTGGGAGACGTGATGGATCAGGTGACGGAGGTCAAGGGCGTGAAGCTGTTGGCGGCCAGCGTAGCCGGCGTGGACATGAACGGACTCCGGGAACTGGGCGACCAGCTCAAGGAGAAGCTTGGGGAAGGCGTGGTTGTGCTTGCCTCCGAATGCAACGGCAAGGTGAATCTGATCGCCATGGCCACCGACGGCGCCATGAAGGCGGGCGCTCACGCAGGAAATCTGATCAAAGCCATTGCGGGGAAAGTAGGCGGTGGCGGCGGCGGACGTCCTAATATGGCCCAGGCCGGCGGCAAGAACCCGTCCGGTATCCCTGAGGCCATTGGGTCGGCCAAAACCGTACTGGAGGGGCAGATAGCGTAAGTTATACTTTTGCCAGTGCCACAGCCCTAGCAAAGGGGCTGTGGTGTTATGTTCCCGGCATTTTCACGAATTTAAAGCCGCAGCGCAAAAATTTCCACAGGAAGAACGATTTATGCGTGAGGCTATCCGACAGGCGAGAAAGGCGTATGCCCTTGATGAGGTGCCGATCGGATGTGTCATTGTATATGAAGGAAAGATTATTGCCAGAGGTTACAACCGACGAAATACGGATAAGAATACCCTGGCGCATGCGGAGTTGATTGCTATTCGGCGGGCAAGCAGGAAGCTGGGAGACTGGCGGCTGGAGGGCTGTACCATGTACATCACTCTGGAGCCGTGCCAGATGTGCGCCGGCGCTATTGTGCAGGCGCGTGTGAGCCGGGTGGTAGTAGGCAGCATGAATCCGAAGGCAGGCTGTGCAGGTTCTGTGTTGAACCTGCTGCAGATGGCGCAGTTCAACCATCAGGTAGAGCTGACTACCGGCGTGCTGGAGGAGGAATGCTCCAAGATGCTGTCCGGTTTCTTTCGGGAGCTGAGGCAGAAGAAAGCAAATTCCGGGAGGTAAATTAATATGTGGTTTTGGTGGTTTATGTTTGTTTGTAATATGGTTTGTTCACTTGCAATGATCATTGGCGGCTGGTTTATGTGGAAGCATTGTCCAAAGAGGATTAACCCGTTATGCGGATACAGAAGCAGAAGATCGAGACTGAATCAGGATACCTGGAGATTTGCACATGAGGACTGTGGAAAACGATGGTGGAAGATCGGATGGATCATGCTGATTCTCACAATCCTGGTTCAGATTCCGTTCTATGGAGCAGAAGATGATACGATAGGCATGTTAGGCATGATATTGTGCATCGTGGAATGCACGATACTATTGGTGTCAATTATTCCCACGGAAATGGCACTTAAGAAGAACTTCAATGATGATGGGAGCCGGAAAGAAGGGAACGAACCGCAGGAATGCGGATAGTTACCTGCGTGCCCCCCGGCTGGCTGCTTTCATAACTTAGACCGTAGCGTTCTCCGTAGAATAACTGGATTCGTTCATTAACGTTTTTGACTCCATATCCGGAACCCCGATGCGGGCAGTCTTCTTTTAAGATGTTGCTTAGAACGTGGGGCGGGATGCCTACACCGTCATCCTTGATTCGGATGAGAATCTCTTCTTCCCCCTCAGAAGAAACTTCCCTGGAGAAGAGAATAGAGACAGAGCCGGTCTGGGTCTGGCTTTCCAGGATGCCGTGGATGATGGCATTTTCTACCAACGGCTGTAGAAGAATCTTGGGAATGGTATAAAAATCCAACCAGTCCGGCTCATTATGGGAAAAGCGAATCTTTTCCACAAAGCGGATATTCTGAATCTGGATATAGGTTTTCACATGAAGAAGTTCCTGAGAAAGGGTAATGATCTCATGCCCGTTATTTAAAGTGAGCTTATAGAATTTTACCAGTGCAGTGACCATTTCGGTGATCTGGGGTGCGTTTTTCTGGATAGCGATGCAGTTGATAAGATCCAGAGAATTATAAAGAAAATGTGGATTAATCTGAGCCTGCAGAGCACAAAGCTCTGCATTTTTTACGGCCTGACCCATCTCGTAACGTTCATCGATCATACTTTCCATGCGCTTGCTCATGGAAGAAAAACTGTCCATGATTTCTCCGATTTCATCGTTTCCGGAGTGAGGCAGTTTAATCTGAAAATCCCCGGCTTCCATTTTTTTGATTTCCGTATTCAGAAGAAAAAGACGCTTTAAACTGGAATTTGCGGTAAGGCAGGCCAAAATGTAAGAAACCAGGCCAATAACAGCCAGTTCCAGCAAAAGATCCCGGTAAAGCTGTTTTTGTACACGGAATACCGTGTTCTGAGGAAGTACAGCAGTTAAATACCATTGAGGAGGAAACAGGTTTTCCTGGCGCAGGATAGATTGTTTCCCCTTATAGTTTGAAAATTCCCATTGGTGTCTGTCGGACAGAGAAGCGGAGTCGGTAAGGGAAGCGTAGGAGAAATCCCCGCAGTTTCCCTCTTTATCAAAAAAAGAAGTGTCATCATCTGTCAGATATAAAAAGACTTCTTCAGAAAAAGCCATTTCGTTTAAAATTTGACGGATTTTATCCGCAGAAATGTCAATCTGTAACAGCCCCATGGGTTTGGTCAGATTTTCGGGGGAATATAGAATGCTCACATAGGAAAAATAGGCACAGGGACTGCCATCCTCTTCCTGAATATAACCCGGAGCCAGCCAGAAGCGGCTTTTCCCCTGAGATAAAAGGGACTGATACCAGTCGGACTGCTCAATATGCTCCAAAGATAAAAGCGCCTGTTCGTTCTCCGTATGGAGGGAATTGTTTTTCACATAAAGTAAAATACGGTCAATGTCCGAGAGCTTTTTCATATATCCGAAAAGCTGATTTATGCGCTGATAAAAGGCCTGCTGGACAAAAATCTGATTTTCGCTGTCCGTTTCGGTAAATTGGTAAATATCGGGAGTGGAAAGCAGGTTGTCCATGGTTTTGGACATGCCTAAAAAGGTACGGTTTAAGACAGAGACGCATTCGTCATAGGACTGTCCCATGGAAGAAAGCGTCTGATTCAGAACCAGGCGGTTGGTACTGCGATAGGAAATGAAAGTAAATAGAAGCAGCGGGATGATCAGAAATAAAAAGAATACCAGCTGTATTTTTGCTTTCAGGGAAATACTGTCTACAATTCGGGTAAGTTTCTTTTCCAGAAGATGCATAAGTTGTTCACCTCATTTTTGTTTCTGCGGGATGAAAGATTTCCGGGAAGCTGTCAGGGCAGATTTTCCCGGAAAGCTTTCGGAGTGATGCCGGTTTCTCTTTTAAAAACTTTGGAAAAATAGTTGGCATCGTGATATCCGGTACGCAGAGCAATGGCATTCAGGGAAAGGGAATTGTCTTTTAAATATTTTTTTGCGTGATGAATCCTTACCTGAGTAATAAACTGGTTAATAGTTTTTCCGGTTTCTTTTTTGAATAAAGCGGAAAGATAGTTGGAAGACAAATACAACTGTCCGGCCAACTGTGAAATATTCAACTTTTCATCGCTATAATTTTTCAGAATACGGTCAATTGCCTTATTAATACAAGGCGTGCTTTCCGAGGACAGATTTTTGACAAAAAGGAGTTCATCGGTATCGGCGTATTCGCCGGAAGTACTTTCCTCCTCTTTGCGACGCATCTCAAGAAATTCTCTTTGAGCAAGAATTTCCGCCACGGCAACTTCTACAGCCTGTTTGATTTCGGGAATATTAACGGGTTTCTCCACATAGCTGACAACACGAATCTGAATAGCGGATTTTAGATATTCCCGGTCGGTATAGGCACTTAAAAAAATAAAGCGGCAGTTTTTATCTTCCTTCCTGATTGCTTTCGCCAGTTCGATGCCGTTTAATTTGGGCATACGGATATCGCTTAATACAATATCCGGTTTGTGCTGTAGCGCCAGATCCAGGGCAGTCTGGCCGTTGCCGGCTTCCCAAATTTGTGAAATGCCAAGCTGTTCCCAGGGAATATAGTGTACAAGCACATCTCTTGTATAAGGTTCATCTTCTGCAATTAAGATACAAATATCCTTCTTCTGCATGGTGCCGGCCCTTTCTTAATAACTGGTTACTTTTTCCAATGCTTTCGAAAAACGTTTTATTCATTATAAGCTAAACAAATAAAAAAATCAAGTGAAACGCAATTTTTTTGAACATAATATCAAAACAGAAGTGAAAATTACCGTTTTCAGAGAATATTACGATTGAAAAGGTGCAAAGGCGTTGCTAAAATAAAGGCAGTAGAAAGGAGAGGACAATGAGAGGGAAAGGATATAAAAAGCGCAACAGGGTACTGTTTCTGATGCTGTTGCCCGCGGTGCTGTATTTCATTATTTTTGCATACATACCCATGACCGGAACCGTGCTGGCGTTTAAGAATTATAATTATATTGATGGCATTTATGGAAGTCCCTGGAACGGATTTAAGAATTTTAAGTTCCTGTTTAACGGAGGCAAAATTTTCAGAGTAGCTTTTAATACGTTTGCCTATAATATTGTGTTTATCGCAGTGAACCAGACGTTGCAGGTTATTACGGCGGTACTCTTGACGGAAATCGCGGCGAAGCGTTTTCGTAAGATTTCCCAGTCGGCAATTTTGCTGCCGTATTTTATTTCCTGGGTTATTGTGGGAGGCTTTATTTATAACCTGTTTAATTACGAATATGGTTCGGTAAATAATTTCCTGCAGGCGCTGGGGAAGGCCCCGGTGGACATGTATTCCAATATAGGTGCCTGGAAATATATACTGGTGTTGGTAAATGCCTGGAAATGGGTGGGATATGGCTCGGTAATTTATCTGGCTGCCATTACAGGAATTGATAAGGAAATCTATGAAGCAGCGGCGATTGAAGGTGCCGGCAAGTTCCGGCAGATCTTTTCCATTACACTGCCCTTGATTGTTCCGCAGATCATTACGCTGGTACTTTTGGATGTGGGAAGGATCTTTAAGGGAGATTTCCAGATGTTCTACCAGGTAACCGGAAACAATCCTTTATTGTATGAAACGACAGATGTGATTGATACGTTCGTGGTAAGATCCCTGCTGCAGCTTCAGGATGTAGGGATGTCCTCAGCGGCAGGACTGATGCAGTCCGTAATCAATTTTGTTATTCTCATAAGCGTGAATGCTGTTGTAAAGCATTTTCAAAGCGATTATGCGCTGTTCTAAGGAGGAGATTATGCATTATAAATTAAGCAAAGACAGAGTTGTGTTTTCCATAATTGCATACAGCTTCCTGACCATATTTACCTTATGCTGCATTTTGCCTTTTGGTTTCGTGATCTCCGGAGCATTTTCCTCAGAACAGTCGATACTGGAATATGGTTATTCGCTGCTCCCGCATCAGTTTTCCACAGCTGCTTTTCGGACGATCCTGGCAGCGCCCGGTGATATTTTGAATGCATATGGTGTAACGATTTTTGTCACGGCGGCAGGTACCTTGACCGGTCTTTTGATCACTGCCATGGCGGCATATGTGCTGGGACGCAAGTGCTTTCCGCACAGAAATGCAGTTGCTTTCTTCTTCTACTTTACAACTATATTTGAAGGAGGCATTGTCCCAAAGTATATTTTGATGATTCGCTATCTGGGAATTAAAAACAATTTGCTTGCATTGATCCTGCCGCTTTTGATCAACGTCTTTTATATCATTATAATGCGAAGCACGATCAGTGCATCCATACCGGATTCTCTGATCGAATCGGCGGAGATTGACGGCGCCGGAGAATTTCAGATTTTTCGAAAGATCGTAATGCCTCTTTCCAAGCCGATTTTAGCGACCGTGGGATTGTTTATGGCACTGGAATACTGGAATGACTGGTTTAATGCCATGCTTTATGTGGATAAAAAGAGTCTGATTCCGTTACAATATTATCTGTATAAGATGCTGTCTCAGATTACCATGCTGCGGGAACTGGTATCCAAGGTGCCTCAGCTTACGGTGGTAACGCCGCCGGAGGAATCCTTTAAGATGGCAATGACATTGGTAACAATCGGCCCGATTTTGATTCTGTATCCTTTTGTGCAAAAGTACTTTGTCAGCGGGATCATGGTCGGAGCCGTTAAAGGCTAAGTGTACCTGAAAGGGCGCACGACCTACAACATTATAAAAAATATGGAGGAATGAAAATGTTGAAAAAAAGAGTAATGGCAGTGATTCTTGTGTTGGTGATGGTTCTGGGAATGACAGGATGCGGTCATGGTAAGAAGCCGGGCGGCACGGGAGGCGGTGACGGCGGGGCGTCCGGCTTGGATCCCGTAACCCTGAAGTTTTATTTTATCGGAGAGCCGGCAGCGGATAATGAGAAGGTATTCGATGACATCAATCGGATACTAACCGAGAAGATCAATGCAACCATTGAACCGGTGTACCTTTCCTGGGGAGACTGGGATCAGAGATATCCCCTTTTATTTACTTCCGGGGAAGAATTTGACATGATTTATACGGCAGACTGGGCGCTTTATTCTGAGACTGCATCCAAAGGAGGATTTTATCCTCTAACCATGGAAATGATTAAGAAAAACTGCCCGTTGACGGTGGCTAATCTGCCGGAATCTGCCTGGAGCAGCTCTGCCATCAACGGAAACTGCTATCTGATTCCGCAGTATAATTATTTTGCAAATCACTATGGATTCATGATTCGTGGTGATTTGAGAGAAAAATATGGTATGAGTGAAGTAAAAACGGTAGATGATCTGGAAGCGTATATGGATAAAGTTCTGGAAAATGAAAAAGGCATAATTCCCCTTGATATTTCCAGAGACAATGCTGAAATGTATATGAGAGCGATTGTTGTTTATCCGGATGAGCATTGGTATCTGGCAGGCGAGCATACCGGCGTCTATACGTATGATTTTACCGATCCGGAAAAGGTGGAACTGACACCGTTCTATGAGCTGCCCGGTTATGAAGAGCATCTTAAGCGGATGGTGAGATGGAATCAGAAGGGATTTCTGTCAAAGAGTGATTTGACTTCCGCCAATGCAGAGCGTTTTGAAGCAGGAAAGAGTGTTGTGAAGATCTGTAATATTACAGAAGCCAATGCAGCATGGCAGTCAGCCAAAGTAAATCATCCGGATTGGAAAATTGAATATGTAAATCTTCTGGAAGGAAAGAAGCTTGGTTCCACCGGTTATTCCCAGGGCGTTGCTTTTAATGCCAAGAGCAAAAATATTGACAGAGCCATGATGGCAGCAGATTTGCTGGGATATGATCCGGAATTGAACTTCTTGATCAACTACGGTATTCCGGGTGAGCATAATAAAATTGCCGGTGAAGTGGAATATGAAGGAAATAAGTTCTTAGAAGTGGAAGCAGTCAATCCCGATGCTTACGGCGGATATTCCTTCTGGTGTTTCTCCAACACACCCAGTCTGCCGACAGAGTCCTTCGATGGTTATACGGATACTTTACTGAGCTATTTCTACGATCAGGCGGTGCATCATCCTCTGGATGGCATGTCCTTTATAACAGATAATGTGACAACGGAAGTAGCGGCAACTTCTAATGTATTATCCGAATACCTGCCGGTTATGTACCTTGGATTTACAGAAGATCCCGAAGCAACGTTAAAGGAATTCAAACAGAAATTAAAAGAGGCCGGAATTGATGCTGTAAATGCAGAAATGGAGAAACAGGCCAAAGATAGATTTGAAGCTGCGAAGTAAAAGACAAAAATAAAAAGCATAGAAGTACCGGTTTTCAGGAGGAAGAAATGAAGGAACGAATCATCGAATTTGGAAAAGGACGTTATATTACGGAAAAAACCCAAATTACAGGTGCATCTTCGGTGATGGAGGATCTGCTTGCAGCTTTTGCATTGAAAAAAGAAGGAAAGGGCACGGAAGGCTCCCCCGATCATTATAAAAGAATTTGTTTCCTGCAAAGTATTCCTCCTAAGAAGCTGGAAGAGGAAAAAAAGCTTACCGAACTGCTGCACTCTTGGAATGAAGAGAGCTGCCTTGTATATGCGCAAGGGGAAGAAGTAACCGTTTATGCAACGACAAAAAGAGGACTGCTTTATGGAGCAGCCAGCCTCCTGCATTTGACGCAGGGAGGATATTTGCGCCAGGTTTGTGCTTATTTTGCACCGGTGTGCAAAGAGCGTGGGATGAAGATCTTTACGCCTTCCCGAAAGAACATTTCCTTTTTTAAAAAATTTATAGATCTTTTGGTTTTTTATCAATTCAATACCGTAATGATCGAAGTCGGAGGTGCCATGGAGTATAAGAGGCACCCGGAAATTAATCAGGGATGGGTTTCTTATTGTAAAGAAATGTCCGAGTATTCCGGGAAAACCACAGTGATACAGGATCAGACCTTTCCCTGGTATAAAAATGCCATTCATATGGAAAACGGCGGCGGAGAATTCCTGACTCAGGAGGAAATGAAACAGCTGGTATCCTATTGCAAGGAAAGAGAACTGGAAGTGATTCCGGAAGTACCTTCTTTGGGACACTGCGATTATTTGATGATGGGCAATCCTGAGATTGCGGAACGCCCGGAGGATCCCTATCCGGATACCTATTGCCCTTCCAATCCCAGATCGTATGAAATTTTATTTGATGTAATAGATGAGGTCGTGCAGGTATTTGAACCGCAGCGGATGAATATCGGGCATGATGAATATTATTCCATTGCTGTCTGTGAAAAGTGTCGGTTAAGATCCGGAGCGGATATTTTTGCAGATGATGTAAATAAAATTGCAGCATATCTGAAAAAGAAAAATATTAAAACCGTGATCTGGGGCGATAAACTGCTGAAAAATGCGCAGGTTCCGGGTGCGGGGCCTTTTGGAGGAGCCGAAATCAGAATGTATTCTCCTGCATTTCACAGGGACGGCAAATTTATCGGGATCATGCCGGCAACCTGGCCGGCAATTTATCGCGTGAACAAGGAAGTAGAAATCCTGCACTGGAACTGGGGACTTTCCCGGGATCTGGAGGACGAGCTGCTGGAGGAGAGGTTTTCCGTGCGTTATGGGAATTTTGACAGTTACCTGTTCCCGGACTGGCAGGATCGCAAAAAGGAGATCTGCGGCGCCATGATTTCCAACTGGAGTACGTTGGACGAAAGGATTCTGCAGAGAAACGGAATCTTTTTCAATATTGCATACGCATATGAAATGTTCTGGAATCCGGATTATAAAGAGGATGATTTTAAGAAAATCAGAGCATTGGTTATGGAGAGTCTTTATGACAGAAAAAACCCGGATCGGAAAAAATGCAGGATTAACGAGGGATCGCGCCACCCGGATTATGTGGAACTTTTGTATCACACGGATTATCATCCGGATTTCCGGTGGTTTGTAGACGGTGTGTTTCCGGAGGACTCCAAATATAAGATCGGTGAGGTGAAGTTTCTCTACGCAGACGGAAGTCAAAGCAGCATTCCCGTAAGATATGGAGATGATATCGGCTACCGGCTGGCTTCCTGGAAGCGGGAACGGATGGAAGAACAAAACATGTATCAGGTGGATGACCATTTGATGGAAACAACTTATGCAACGTTGCCACTGCAGGTGGGAGAAGAGACTTTTTACCGGCATATGTTTTCCAATCCCTGTCCGGAAAAGGAGCTTCTGGAGGTAGCAGCGGAGACGGATCCGGAAAAGCATTGTACGATTCTGGTAAAAGAAATTCGGAAAATGGAATATAAAAGATAGGACATAGGGAGGGAATATGGCAGGAACATTTCGATTTCCCATAAAGATTAACAGGCAGGGAGGATATTTCGAGGATCAGGATGGAAAGCCTTTCCTGTGGCAGGCAGACACCTGCTGGAGAATTTTCTGGATGATGACGCTTGAAGAAGCACAGATTTATTTAGAAGATCGGGCCCGGAAGGGATTCACGGTAATTCAGGTACATATGCTCCCCCATCATATCTACCAGACGAACTGTTACGGGGAAAATCCTTTTTTGGAACCCGGAAAAATAGAGGCGTTAAATGAAGCCTATTTTGCACATGCAGATCAGGTTCTGGCATATGCGCAAAGCCTGGGGCTTGCGGTTGCCATTGCACCTATGTGGCTGAGCACCTGGGAGGATGACTGGCAATTGCTGTATCATGGAGAACCTCTCCTGGAATATGCCCGCCAGATCGCGGCAAGATACGGAAGATTATCCAATGTCATAGCGTTTATTCACGGGGGAGATGACGATGCCATCCCGCTCCATGGAGAGATCAGGAAATGTGTGCCTGTCTATCAGGAAAATGCGCCGCATGTTTTGAATACCTTTCACGCAGGCATCGGTCCAAGTTATCCATTTTTCGGAGAAGAAAAATGGTATGATTTCTGCATGAATTATACGTATGATTATGATTGCTGTATCCGGCAAATGCTGGAGGCAAAGGAAAAATATCCGGATAAGCCGGCATTGCTGGGAGAAACCCATTATGATGGAAATGATGGAATCGGAGCGGATGTTGTGCGAAAATTTGCTTATACCTCCATCCTTCTGGGCGGCAGCGGACAGACTTACGGGAATAAGGATATCTGGATGGCAAATATGTTCTGGCCGGACGCATTATGGAGTGCGGCAGCTCAGCATATGATGACATTGCGGGAAATCTTTGAACAGATTCCCTGGTGGCGCATGAAGCCGGATTTTCAGGGAAAGCGGATCCGGACGATTCGATCATTGATGCCGAACGCATCCGATCATTATATCCCGACAGCCTGTACGGAAGATGGGAAAGAGCTGGCTGCCTATATATCGGATCGGCGCTACTTTACGGTTCCCGGCATGAAATATGCGAAAGATGCCGAATGGATTGATCCGGTGAGCGGCAGGCGTTTTGCGGCAGTATGGGCAGATGGAGGAAGACTGCAGATTCCGGGACACAATGCGGGAGGAGCGGATGACTGGCTTCTGCATATCAAAAAGAACGGAGAATGAAAATGAGAGTGATGTTTCTTGGAGGACCGGGTAATATCTCGGACTCAGCAATTGCATATTTACTGAAAAAAGAAATTCCCGTTGCGGTTATTAAGAGAAGTCACGGCGGCCTGCTTGGCTATGAAGGAAAAATCCGCTTCTATTATGGAAATCGCGATTGTAAAGAAGTGCTGGTTGACGCATTCCTGGATTTCAGGCCGGATATTGTTCTTGACAGCACCTGTTTTGAATTATGTCAGGCTGATACCGTGGTTTGTGCTTTAAGAGAGGTACCCTGCAGGAGATTTTTATTTATCAGTACGGCGGATGTGTACGGATATCCGTTGTCCAGACTTCCCATGGGTGAAGATGATCCCATGAGAGCTCCCAATGGAAAATATGCAGAGGATAAAAAGGCAATTGAAGAATTGTACCGGAGGGAACTGGAAGGTACGTCGATTGGATATACGATTATCCGGCCGGGATATTCTCTTGGGAAAACTTTCTGTATGAGTGCATTTGGCCGGGATAGAGGGACCTGGCTGGTTGCCAGAATCCGGCAGGGAATGCCGGTATATTCCCCCGGCGACGGAACAACGCTTATCGATGCGGGTGCAGCTTATAATACAGGACGGATGATCGCAAGAATCTGTGAAGAGGATAGCACCATCGGTCAGATCTATAATTGCGCACATAATCGGGCAGTTACCTATGATGAGTACCTTCAGGCATTCGGGGAAGCGCTGGGTAAACCTGTAAAGATTGTACATATTCCCACGGACTTTTTATTCTCTTTGGACAGACAGGAAGTAAAGGAGAGCGTATTGGGTGAGCTTGCCAGATTTCACCTGTATTTTTCCGTAGATAAATTTCACAGACAGTTTCCGGATTTTGAATGGGAGTATTCTCTGGCAGATGCTATCCGTGAATTCATTTCTTACCAGGAATCCATCGGAGGATTTGAAGGGGCTCAGGAGCCGGTATTTGAAGACAAAGTAGTAAAGTTGTGGCAGGAAGAGATGGAGAAGCTTAAAAATCATGTCAATGCAAATGTGTGAAGGAGTGACAGAATGAAAAATCAATATGAATTGACCCCTGAGCAGAGAGTGGAATACAGCAGGCACCTGATGCCTTGTTTTAAACTTCCAGGAGGCCTTTCCTTAAAGGGAGGGGAGGGGATTTATCTGGAAGATCTGGATGGGAAAAAATATATGGACTTTACGTCAGAGCAGTTTGTCTGTCTTCTGGGATTTGGTAATCGGGAAGTTGCAGAGGCGATTTATGAACAAGCGCTGAATATGCCTATGGTAGCGCCGCTTCATCAGACGGATCTTCGTCTCAGCCTGTATCACAAGCTGGCAAATGTGGCGCCTCCTCACCTGAACAGAATATCCTTTACGCTGGGAGGTGGTATGGCAATCGAATCCGCCATGAAAATTGCGCTGAAAAACGTACCGGGATCCCGAAACTTTGTGACATTATACGGCGGATATCATGGCACCACCTTCGGCACCGCGGATGCAACTTTTCTGTCAGCAAGAGGAGCGGAGGAAGAGATTGCCAATGAGAGTTTTTACCGGTTTGTAAATCATGCAGAGCATCATTTTGTGAAAACGCAGCGGGCATATTGTTACCGTTGTCCTTTTTCAAAGGAACCGGGCAAATGCAGCTTAGAGTGCGCACAGTCTTTGAAGGAAACGCTGCAGCACGGGGTATCCGGTCCGGTTGCGGGAGTTATTATAGAACCCATTCAATCCGGAGGCGGCCAGATTCCGCTGCCTAAGGAATATCTTCAAAGGGTACGTCAGATCTGTGATGAAATGGGAATCCTCCTGATTTTTGATGAGATCCAGACCTTTGGAAGAACCGGTAAGTTCTTTGCTGCGCAGTATTATGACGTGGAACCGGATATCATCGCTTTTGCCAAAGGAATGGGAAGCGGAATGCCTGTGGGCGGAATCCTGATACATGACCGTCTCACAGGCTTTGAAAACCTGATGGAAGACATGCAGACATTCCAGAATAACCATTTGACCTATGCGGCGGTCATGAAAACCCTGGAGATTATGGAACGGGATCATTTGCTGGAAAATGGCGCTGAGGTGGGAGCATATATGACAGAACGGCTGCTTGAAATGCAAAAGCGGTTTTCGTTCATAGGGGATGTAAGAGGACCGGGCCTGGCAATCGGAGTGGAACTGGTAAAGGATCCGATAACCAAGAAACCATTTACGGAAGAGACGATGAAAAAGCTGTTTTTGTGGTGTGTCAGTCAGGGACTGTTCTTCCAATCTGCCCACAATGTGATTAAGTTAAAACCGCCTTTGATCATCACCATGGATCAGGCAAAGGAAGCCATGGATATACTGGAAAGATGCTTTCAGGAGGTGGTATAGGTGAAAGCCATTGTAAAATATGGGGAGCTGCCGAGGCAGGTGGATTACCGGGAAATAGAAGAGCCGGTCTGCGGGTACCGGGATGTAAAAATAGAAATCAAGGCCTGTGCGATCTGTGTAACGGATCTTCATATTATAGAAGGGGCATATCCCTGGAAAGTGAATACGCCTTTGGGGCACGAATTTTGCGGCATTGTTGTGGAAACGGGAAAGGGTGTAACAAGATTTAAGACCGGAGACCGTGTAACAGCCTGCATGGACGGCGGATTTGCCAAGTATGTGGTTAAGGATGAAGAAGACTGGGTATTCCATCTGCCGAATGAGATTTCTTTTAAGGAAGGTGCGCTGCTGGAGCCCCTGGCAGCTGCCGCAAACAGTGTATTTAACAAGTCTCGTATCCTGCCCGGAGACCATGTTTTGATCGAAGGCCCGGGTGTGATCGGCCTTCTGGCACTGCAGGCCGCAAAACTGCAGGGAGCTTTCGTCCTAGTATCCGGAACAGATTCCGATACGGAAAGGCTTCTTATGGCAAAAAAACTGGGCGCAGACAAAATTCTGAATGTCCAGAAAGAAGACATCCTTGCTGCCTGCAGAGAATTTACGCAGGGCAGAGGAATGGATACGGTACTGGAATGCTCTGGGAGCCAGGCGGCATTGGATACGGGATTGAAAGTTCTTATCTACAACGGTCAACTGACCCAGGTGGGAATTTTCGGCAGAAGAGCCAGCGCAGATCTGGGAAGTATGGTTTATCAGAATCAGAGAATCATAGGCAGTATTGCTTATGACAGAGAGACATGGCTGCGGGTGATTGCTCTGGTGCAAAAGGGAAGGGTGAACGTAAAAAGCCTGATTTCCCATACTTTCCCGTTGGAAGAGTGGGAAAAAGGATTTGCCATGGCACGAAATAAAGAAGGCTACCGGATTGTGCTGATCCCCTGATAAAACAACCCCGAATCCCCCAATAGGACAAACGCATAAATTTTTTTAGATATGCATGGAGCATCGATATAGAGGAAAATTCTTCCATAATGAAAGCTCATTTATTGTCTGCATTGTACGCAGGAACAGAACGGGCATATATTTTGACATACCATTTAAGCGTCATTTTTCTGATGACGCTTAAATGGGCTGATTTGTTGGTTTTGCGCTGATTCAGATTATTTCACTGCTTCCAAGGCATTCAGAATCTGTTCTTCATCAAAACTGGAAAGAAGGAGGGAGAGGCTTTCTTCAAATCCCCATCCAAACTCCTTGCGGAGAGTCCGTATGCTTGGACTGCCTGTGACCGGCTTTGCCAGTTTGCATAGAGATAAAACTATCTTATTAATCAGGCTGTAGTTATTGAATGCTGTTTTATCCATTGTTGTATTATCATCTTTGTTCAAACTGTAATCAAGATGCCAATGAAGCTTGTTTTCGACACTCCAGTGCCCGCGGATCGCCTGGGCACACAGTTCAACATCATCCATACTGGAAAGGTAATAACGGATTTCTTCCTTTGCGTTTCCATACTTGTCTTTTATGGCTTTAATACAGCAGATAAAGGTTTTTAAACCACTCCATTCCTTTATGATCTTCCGTTTGGTCGGTTTTACAAGATAGTAGGTACGGCGTTCGAGCTTCCCATGTGCTTTTTCCATGGTTTCATAAAAGTCGCCTTTTTCTTTATAATAATCAAGAAGTTCTTTTTCGTTAAAATATGAGACAGCCTCTTCCAAAAGCCCTGACTGGTTTCCTTTTAAGCCGCCCACATACTCTCCCTTCCGTTCCCGTATTATGGCAATGGTATCTTTCTGTGTATGAAGGGCATCAAAAGTGACAATACATTCCTTTAGGTCCATGCTTTCCAAAGCTTTCTGAGCAACCGGTATCTCATTCGTCTTTTCACTGATTGCCTCTGAATAAAGACATAGTTCATTGGAAGCATCATATATGTGGAGGGTCTGGAGATTTCGGATTTTACTATCCGAATTATAATTCCGCCCCGTGCCTTTCTGCTCTTTCCCATCCACACAAATCTGACGGTATCCGTCATCCTTGATACCCAATGCTTTTTTTATGGCATAAAGGTTATCCATCAGGAAAGTAACTGTAGCTTTCTGAAGCTGCTTCGTGTCAATCAGTGAAAAAACACGCCGGAAGGTATCATGGGATGGAATTCCGTTTTTCAGAAGGAGAAATTTTCTGAGCCAGCGTTGTTTTGCTTTTCCAAAACGCTCCATGTCCGCCCAGGTTGAAGCATTACCAAGTACTGAAAGAAAAGCGATAAGGAGAATCTCTTCCAGCGGATAATCCGTCATTGCCTGTATTCTCGAATCTTCAATTTTTTGAAATATCCTTAAGAATCTGCGGATGACAGTTTTTGGTGGAAGTCCTTCTCCAACCGGAATGTCAAGTTCCTGTAAAGTGTCCGTATACGTTGCGATAAATGAATTTATTTTTGCCATAGTGGATTTCTCCATTCAATCTTATATTTTTTTGAGAGTAGGGCAGCCGGTTCGGAAATTCCCGAAAGATAATAGCTGTCATTGATTTTCAGAAGCCGGACATCAGGAAAGAGGGAGCGGATTCGTGTGAGTTCTTCCCCAAAACGTTTTGCCATGCATTCTTCCAGCATTCTTGTTCCGCATTCAATACCCGTGACCTGTGCTTTTGTGAACCGTTCCGGAAAAGAAAGATCGGGAAAAGCAAGAAACAGATAGGAATGCTTGAACAATTCCTCTGAATATTCCCCATAGATATAGGACAGGACAGCACAGGAATATATAACATCTCCATATTTGGGAAAGGAACGCCGAAGTCCTTGATGAATCAGCGGAGAAGAGGAAAGGATTGTAAGTGAAAGACCAATCTCAAACACCTCCGGATCATTTTTCAATTTTCTATTAGCAGGAATAAAACCTTCTTCTTTGGTAATTCTGCCAAGATAACCGTCACAGACACGTTTTACTCTGCCAGTATCCTTGACATATTCGGAATGAGCAGCATAAAGATAATATTTGTCGCCCACTTTATTGATATAAGTGCCTTTCTTCTTGTGAGCCATAACCCAGTCGGGGTAATTTGCAGCCAATATGCATACCTCCTTTATATTACATACTAT
Organism: uncultured Lachnospiraceae bacterium; assembly: GCA_944381535.1. Classification (GTDB taxonomy): domain Bacteria; phylum Bacillota; class Clostridia; order Lachnospirales; family Lachnospiraceae; genus 14-2. The sequence goes on along the minus strand of CALWLN010000213.1, from coordinate 19,443 downwards.
GTAATACATTATACTATAAAAAAATACCGATGTCACTACTTTTAAGTAAAATCGGTTAAAATTGATGCGTTTATCCTAAAAATTTCCAAGGAAATGGTTGACGAAACGGATTTTTATGTTATAATTATCTCTAGTGCAATAAAATATTTTACCCAAACAGTTGGTGTGCACGATTACGCAACTGGAGGGAGGTTAGGTGTGAGACTATGTCAAATGTAATCGTAAAAGAGAACGAGACTTTGGATAGCGCTTTACGCAGATTCAAAAGAAACTGCGCAAAGGCTGGAATTCAGCAGGAGATTCGTAAGAGAGAGCATTACGAGAAGCCCAGTGTAAAGCGGAAAAAGAAATCCGAAGCTGCAAGAAAACGTAAATATAACTAAGTTTGAGAAAGGACTATCACGGTTGTGGTAGTCTTTTTTTAGGAGAGAAGCCATGGGAAAAAACGAAATAGAGCAATCCGTAAGAACCAGACTATTTGAGCTGCAGGATATAAAATACAAGGATTTCCACAGTAAACTTATGCCCACCGTGGACCCGGATCTGGTGATCGGGGTGCGGACCCCCCAGTTGCGGAAATTTGCCAGGGAGTTTTCGAAAACGCCGGAAGCGGCGGAATTTTTGAAGAAACTTCCCCACAAATATTATGAGGAGAACAATCTTCACGGATTTCTGGTGGAGGCTATGAAAGATTATGAGGAATGTATTGCGGCGGTAAACGCCTTTTTGCCTTATGTGGATAACTGGGCCACCTGCGATTTGATGAGGCCCAAGGTGTTTGGAAAGCATTTGCAGGAGCTGCTTGCGCAGATTAGAATCTGGATGGAATCGAAAGAGACCTATACCATCCGGTTTGGGATTGAGATGTTGATGACCTTTTATCTGGATGAGCAGTTTGATATTGCGTACCCGGAGCTTGTTGCGGGGGTACAGTCGGAGGAGTATTATGTGAATATGATGATTGCCTGGTATTTTGCCACGGCGCTGGCCAAGCAGTATGAGGCGGTTATCCCCTATATAGAGCAGGGGTGGCTTGCAAGATGGACCCACAACAAGGCCATTCAGAAGGCTGTTGAGAGCTATCGGATCACGGAGGAGCAGAAGGCGTATTTGCGGACGCTGCGGAAGGCAAAATAAAAAAGCTTGATACAAAATGTAATTGCGTTAATGAATTGACAACTGATAGCATTTGTGCTATCATAAAAACGTACAAATGGGGAATGGGGTATATTATGTAAAGGATGCGCATATTCAATATAAGCAAATAAGTCTTTATATTCAGCTCTTGCAGGATAAAGGGACACAACTGCCGGATAATATCATAAAGCATATTGAGGAAGATATCTGGGAGCTACGTCCGGGGAATAATCGAGTATTTTATTTCTATTACGAGGATGATGTTTTTGTTTTACTTCACCATTTTCGAAAGAAATCGCAGAAGACGCCTCGTCGTGAAATTGCAAGGGCAAAGGCAGAACGTGATGATTATTTGGCCCAAAAGAGGAGGAAATAGCATGAAGACCTGGAATGATTATAAGCAACATGTAAAAGCCGTTTCACCTGAAAGTAAAAGAGACATGGAGGAGATTGAGAATATTGCCTCCATTGTAGGGGCTATGATTGAACAGAGAAATGCCCTGGGAATCAGTCAGCGAGAGCTGGCGGCCATGTGCGGTATGCCGCAGTCTTCTGTGGCGAGAATTGAATCTTTTAAAACAATACCAAACCTGGATACATTGCTTAAGTTAATGCAGTCACTTGGGTTGAAACTGACAGTTTCGCCAAAGGCAAACTCACAGTCATAGTCAGACAGAATGAAATAGAAATTAAATCCCTTGAAAGGAATCATACAAATGGCACGATTTCCCTTCAGGGGATTTTTTATTTCATAGGAAAGTCCTTCGGGCTTCCCTATGAAATAAAAAGTATTCATAAATCCCATCCCCCCTCATATACATAGATAGACAGGAATCATGAGAGGAGCGGACCATGGAAGCGTTATGCAATATTTTTCCCGTACATCTTAAAGAATTTATAAAAGAAAGCTTTCGTGAGAATGGGCGGCCCGAGGAAATCCGCATGCGGGTTGGACAGCCTGTTCTGCTGGATACCGGCAGCCAGGAGCTGTTTTGGGACAAACAGGCCGGGCGGCTCACCGTCTCCATGGAGAGGGCCTACAGGGCTACGGAGCAGGATATGAAGGATGTGGTGCTGTTTATGAGCAACTATTCGCTCTACGCCTTTGAGGAGGAGCTGCGGGCCGGCTTTCTCACCATTCAAGGGGGCCATAGGATTGGCATTGCCGGAAAAACGGTGTGCGAGGGCGGCAGTGTCAAAACCATCCGGCAGATTTCCTTTTTGAATATTCGGATTGCCGGGGAACATAAGGGCTGCGCAGACCAGGTGCTTCCTCATATTCGCTGTGAAAATGGTATTTATAATACTCTGATTCTCTCGCCGCCGGGGCTGGGGAAGACTACATTGCTGCGGGACTGTATCCGGCAGTTGTCCACAGGGAACAGCCGTCATCACGGTCTTAAGGTGGGGGTGGTGGACGAGCGCAGCGAAATTGCTGCCTGTTATCTGGGTCGTCCCCAGAACGATTTGGGACCCAGGACGGATGTGATGGACTGCTGTCCCAAGTCGGAGGGTATGCTGTTGCTGCTTCGCTCCATGTCGCCTCAGATTATCGGGGTGGACGAGCTGGGGGGAGAGGCGGACTATGAGGCGGTGGAGTACGCTCTGCACTGCGGCTGTCACATCCTGGGCACCATGCATGGGGAGAGCATGGAGGAAACGCGCAAGAAACCCCATCTGAAAAAATGGCTGGAACAGGGGTTCTTTCAGCGGTATCTGTTGATACGGCGAAACGAAAAAATGGAACGGACCACGGAGATATATGACGAAGGGCTGGAGCGGATATGGTGAAACTTCTGGGAGCCGGACTGGTTCTTTTCGCGGCATTTGCCGTTGGATTTCAGTTAAAACAGCGTTTAACGGAGCATTTAAGGCAGCTTGAGGGTTTGAAAGAAATGCTGCTCATGCTTGACCGGGAGTTTTCTTTTGCCAGGGCCACCCTGGACGAGGCCTTTTTGCATATCGCCGGGCAGGGGAAGGAGCCCTTTAGCGGCCTGCTTATGGAGGTGGCCGGACGGATGCGTAAGGAGCGGGAAGCCACCCTCCGGGAAATCTGGGGAAGCGCCGTGGAGCATCGGCGGGAGGAATTTTATTTTTCGGAGGAGGAATTTTTCATACTCACCGGTCTTGCGGAAAATTTCGGCTATCTGGACGTCCACATGCAGGTAAATAATATTGCGCTGTATGTCCAGCAGGTGGAGCATAAAATCAATCAGGCCCGGGACGAGCTGGCCGTCAAACAGAAAATGTATCAATATCTCAGTGTGATGTGTGGGCTGTTTCTCATTCTGATATTGATTTGACAGGAGGACGTATGAGCATAAACTTGATTTTTAAAATAGCGGCGGTGGGGATTCTGGTGACGGTGATAAGCCAGGTCCTAAAGCACAGCGGGAGGGAGGAGCATGCCTTTCTGACAAGCCTGGCGGGGCTGTTGATCGTACTGTTCTGGATTGTTCCTTATATCTATGAGCTGTTTGAAACCATCAAAAATCTGTTTGCGCTGTAGGAGAGCTTATGGATATTATAAAAATCGCAATGGTCGGGCTGGCGGCGGTGCTTCTGGCGATTCAGGTCAAGGGAGGCCGGCCGGAGTACGAAATTTTCATCACCATGGGCGCTTGCCTGTGCATTTTCTTTTTCCTGGTGACTAAGCTGGAGGTGGTGATGAACGCCATCAATGAAATGCAGAGCTACATCCGGCTGGACGCGAAATACGTGGCGGTGCTGCTGAAGATGATCGGCATTACCTATGTGGCGGAATTTTCTTCCAATCTGTGCAGGGACGCGGGCTACCAGGCGGTGGCCGGGCAGATTGAGATGTTTGGAAAGCTGTCGATCCTGGTGATCAGCATGCCGGTGCTGCTGGCCTTGCTGGAAACCATCAGCCGGTTTTTGAGTTGAGGTGGGGAATGAAGAAAGTATGGAAAATTTTGTTGTGGCTTTTCATCTGCGTTTTCAGCAGCAGTTTAAAAGTGAATGCCGCCACCGTCACCGATACGGCCACCAACTTTGACACTGGTACTGCCACCGGCTCCGACACGGACACGGTTCCGGCCATGGATACCTCCCTTCTGGACGAGGTGGATTTTACGGAGCTTAATGAGCTTCTTAAGGAAAATGAATCCACCCGGGGCTTTGATTTCAAAAGTCTGGTGAAGCAGCTGATTTCCGGGGAGGATATCGATAAGGAATGGCTGTTTGACACCATCAAGGATTCCATCCTTTATGAAGTGTCGGCAAGCAGGAATTATATGCTACAGATCATTCTCCTGGTGGCGGCCTTTGCCCTTCTCTACAATTTCACTAACGTCTTTGAGCATGCGGCGGTGACGGACATCAGCTTCTATATTGTATATATGATTCTGCTGGCTCTTTTGCTGAAATCCTTTCAGCTCATCAGCGGTGTTTTGACTGATACTCTGGGAACGACCCTGGATTTTATGCGGGCCCTTATGCCGGCCTTCTGCCTGACCATGGTATTTTCTACAGGGACGGTGACAGCCATGGGATTTTACCAGCTCACTCTGTTTTTACTCTATATCATTGAAGCGGTGCTCATCTACGGGGTGGTTCCGGCGGTGCATATTTATGTCATGCTGGAGCTTGTGAACCATCTGACTAAGGAGGAGATGATTTCCAGGTTGACGGAGCTGATTCAGAGGTTGGTGGAGTGGGTGTTGAAGTTTCTATTTACCCTGGTTATCGGAATCAATGTGGTGCAGGGGCTTTTAAGCCCGGTGATTGATGGTTTCAAGACAACCATGTTCGCCAAGACCGCCAGCATGCTGCCGGGGTTTGGGGCTTCCGCGGGTGCGGTGGCGGAGGTGATGGTGGGCTCAGGGATCATCATCAAAAACGGCGTGGGAATCGCGGGGATTCTGGTGGTGCTGCTTTTGTGCGCCGGCCCCCTTTTAAAGGTGGGAATCATGACCCTTATGTATAAGCTGTCCGCCGCCATTATCCAGCCCATCGCTGATAAGCGGATGGCAGGCTGTATCAACGGCATGGGGGAGGGGGCGCGGCTTTTAGGTAAGGTTCTTGTCACCGCAAACGTGATGCTGCTGTTAACCATTGCCCTGGTGACGGCGGCCACCACCTGGAACCGGTGAGGAGGGAACATGGGAATCATTTATGACTGGGTGAAAAATATCGTGGTGTTTTATATTCTGATGACGGCGGTGCTGCATTTGCTGCCGAAAAGCAGTTATCAGAAATATGTCCGTTTCTTCGGCGGTCTTCTGCTGGTGGTGCTGCTTTTGACGCCCCTGCTGGAATTTTTGTTCAAGGAGGACTATCTGCTCAATCAGATTTCCTATGAAGCCTTCTGGCAGCAGGTGGACACCGTGAAGCTGGATGTGGACGGGATGGAGGAGTTTCAGCGGCAGGCTTATCTTGAAGAGTATGAAAAAGCCATAGCCGGGGACGTATCCTTGCTGGCTCAGGAGGCGGAGCTGACGGTGGAGGAGGCCTCCGTCACCTTAAATGAGGATTACAGCCTTGCTTTGGTGGCGCTGACCGTGCGGCTGACAGAAGGAGCGGGAATCCACATTGAAAAAATTACCCTGGGCGATAACAGCCGGGACTATCCCCAGGTGGTGAAGCTAAAGGAAAAAATCATGGATTTTTATGAGGTCACAGACCGTCAGATTCAGATTACCGTAAAGGAGGGGTGAGATGAAATTCAAATTTCCGTTTTCGCTGAAAGGACTGAAAAAGATAAACCGGACCCATTTGATTCTGGTGGCCCTGGCGGGGGTGCTGCTTTTGGTGATCACCCTGCCCACCACCGAGAGTACCACAAAAGAGGAAGAGGCCGGGCAGCCCCAGGGGGCGGCCGTAAACACCGGGGAGGCGCCGGAGGAGAATGGCACCTACAAAAAAGCCATGGAGCAGCAGCTGAAGAAGGTGCTGGGCGACATGGAGGGGGTGGGGAAGGTGGAGGTGATGCTCACCCTTCAGGATACGGGGGAAGCCGTGGTGGAGAAGGATGTCACAAAGACCGACGAGCGCGCTGCGGAGGAGGATTCTGAGGGCACAAAAAGAGAAAACAGTGTCATAAATTCCCAGGAGGAAACTATATATATACAAAGCGATGGAAGCGGCGGTACTCCTTTTGTGGCGAAAGAGGTGAACCCTAAGGTGGAAGGGGTGTTGGTGGTGGCCCAGGGGGCCGGAAGCGCAGCCGTGGTGAAAAATATTTCGGACGCCGTGATGGCATTATTCCCGGTGGAGGCGCATAAAATTAAAGTAGTAAAAATGAGTGAGTAGACAGGAGGTATCGCTTTGAAAAAAATTTTTAAGAAGAACCAGATCATCATCACTGCCCTTGCACTGATGATTGCGGTAGCGGGCTACATACAATATGCCGGAAACGTCGATGATAAATCCACAGCCAAGGAAGCCAGCTCAGAATTGTCTGAGGATACATATGAAATTTCAGATGAGGATATGTTCAGCCCGGATGATATCTTTACCGATACGGAGGATAACAGCGATACGGCGGCCACGGAGGGAGCAGCCCAGACGCCTGACGGGGCCGGGACGGAAGGCCTTGCCGAGACCGGAACCGACGGCACGGAAAATGCCGAGACAGGGGACGGTTCCGGAGAAACCATTGAGAATCCCGGAGAAGCGGTACTTACAAGCTCCAATGTTGGGAATCTTGATTTTGCCGCCGAGGTAAAATTGAACCGGGAGCAGATCCGCTCCAAGAATAAGGAGAGTCTTCTGGAAATCATCAACAACGGAGGTTTGACCGAGGCCCAGAAGCAGGACGCGGTGGATTCCATGATTCGGCTGACGGATATAGCCGAGCGGGAAGCGGCAGCGGAAATGCTGCTGGAAGCTAAGGGTTTTACGGACATCGTGGTAAGCATTACGGACGACAAGGCGGATGTGGTGCTGAATATGGGCGATGTGACCGACGCCAAGCGGGCCCAGGTGGAGGATATCGTGAAGCGCAAGACCAACATCGCGGCGGAAAATATCGTGATCACACCCATTCAGATGGCGGCCGCAGATACAGCCACAGGTACGGAATAAAAGGATTGACAATCTCCCGCACTCTATTATATGATAATAGAGTTTGCGGGATTTTGTATTCCGTTCCCGGGCCGTGCATGCCGCAGGCGTTCCGGGGGCGGAGCTTTCGAATAGCAGGAGGTCATTCACTTGGCAGATTTAAGAAAAGAGATAGAGAAACGAAGGACATTTGCGATCATTTCCCACCCGGACGCCGGAAAAACCACTCTGACGGAAAAATTCCTGCTCTACGGAGGGGCCATCAACCTGGCCGGCTCCGTCAAGGGCAAGGCTACCGCCCGCCACGCAGTCAGCGACTGGATGGAGATTGAGAAGGAGAGAGGTATCTCCGTCACCTCCTCTGTGTTGCAGTTTAATTACGACGGATATTGTATCAACATTCTGGACACCCCGGGCCATCAGGATTTCTCTGAGGACACCTACCGGACTCTGATGGCGGCGGATTCGGCGGTGATGGTCATCGACGGCTCCAAGGGCGTGGAGGCTCAGACCCGGAAGCTTTTCAAGGTCTGCGTCATGCGCCACATTCCTATTTTCACCTTTATCAACAAGATGGACCGGGACGCCAACGACACCTTCGATCTGCTGGACGAGATTGAGAAGGAGCTGGGAATCGCCACTTGTCCTGTCAACTGGCCCATCGGCTCCGGCAAAAATTTCAAGGGCGTCTACGACAGGAACACCAAAAAGGTGATGACCTTCTCCGACACCTTAAAGGGCACCAAGGAGGGGGTGGAGCGGGACATTTCCATTGACGACCCTTCCCTGGGGGAGGAAATCGGGGAGTCCTTTAAGGAGCAGCTTTTGGAGGAGATCGAGCTTTTGGACGGGGCCAGCGCGGAGTTTGACTTAGAGCTGGTGTCCAAGGGAGAGCTGTCCCCGGTCTTTTTCGGCTCGGCCCTCACCAATTTTGGCGTGGAGACCTTCCTGAAGCATTTTTTGAAAATGACAAGCTCACCCTTGCCCAGAAATTCCGACCAGGGAGAAATCGACCCCTTCCGGGAGGATTTTTCGGCTTTTGTCTTTAAAATTCAGGCCAATATGAACAAGGCTCACCGGGACCGTATTGCCTTCATGCGCATCTGCTCCGGGAAATTCGAGGCGGGTATGGAGGTGACCCACGTCCAGGGCGGGCGGAAAATGCGCCTCTCCCAGCCCCAGCAGATGATGGCCCAGGAGCGGAAGATCATAGAGGAGGCCTATGCGGGGGACATTATCGGCGTCTTCGACCCGGGTATTTTCTCCATCGGGGACACCATCACCACGGCGGCGGACAAATTTGCCTTCGAGGGAATCCCCACCTTCGCGCCGGAGCATTTCGCCAGAGTGCGCCAGATGGACACCATGAAGCGGAAGCAGTTTGTCAAGGGCATCAACCAGATCGCCCAGGAGGGCGCCATCCAGATTTTCCAGGAGTACAACACCGGCATGGAGGAGATCATTGTGGGCGTTGTGGGCGTGCTGCAGTTTGACGTGCTGAAATACCGCCTGGAAAATGAGTACAATGTGGATATTCGGCTGGAAAATCTGCCCTATGAGCACATCCGCTGGATTGAAAATAAGGATATTGACTTAGACAAACTTTCCGGCACCTCAGACATGAAGAAAATCCAGGATTTGAAGGGCAATCCTTTGCTGCTCTTTGTCAACAGCTGGAGTGTGGGCATGACCCTGGACCGGAATCCGGGGCTGGTGTTGTCGGAGTTTGGGAGAAATTAGTGTGTATTCTATTAAAAAGCAGATAGAAATGTGATACAATTAGTTCGTAAATTACGAAGTAATTTTCGGAGGTGTATCCTATGATCGTCATGGATTTGACTTTAAACAATATCTTTGGGTTTGGAGACTTCCATATAAACTTCTCTTATCCAAAGAAAATCGTAAACTCTATTATTGAAAATGAATACCTTGCCGGAAGGCCAAATTTCCGCTATAAAAAGGCGGTCATTCTTATGGGCGCCAACGCGACGGGAAAAACCAGTTTAGGCAAGGCGTTGCTTTGCGTTTTCAAATTTATCGGCTCTGGTAATACGGCGCTGCTTTTTGAAATGACTGCTCCGGATACAGTAGGATCTTTCCGCATTGATTTTATCAATGATGGTTATGTCCTGCATCGTCTTTCTACAGTCATTGATAGAAAAAACGAATCCATTACTTTGACGCATACCTGTGCGGAAATCGGTGAAAAGGATACTTATGAGAAGTGTGCGAAACGGTTAGATGAAGGTGGCGAGAGCATTGACGCAGACCCCAAGAAGCTTAAGAAGCGCTTGGGGGAACTGAGCTTTCGTTTTGCCTATCCGGAAATTGAATCAACACTTAAAATTACAGGTATTCGGAAGGATATCCTGCTCCAGACATTGAAGGCGGTGATCGGAACCCTCGATCCTACCCTGACAGATGTATCCGTATCAAAGGATTTGCGTGATTCATTTATTATCCGGAGAAAGGGAACTGAGATCATCATCCAGGATGGCAAGCTGCTCAACCGGGAAATTCTTTCCAGCGGCACGGCCGAGGGAGTAGACATTGCCATTTTCCTGGCAGCTATGCTTTCCGATTCCAAATGCTTTTATTACTGTGATGAACACTTCTCCTATATTCAAACCGATATTGAAAAAAGGATTTTTGGAATCATGCTGGACAATCTGAAGGAGAACGAACAGCTTATTTTTACCACACACAATACCGATATGCTGGATCTGAATCTGCCGAAGCATGCCTACGCTTTCTTACGAAAAACGGTTGTTGATGATGAATGCCATGTTTCAGTTATGTATGCTTCGGATATTCTGAAACGGAATACCGATTCTATCCGTTGCGCGATGGAGAACGATATGTTTTTCTCTTTGCCGGACGATTCTCTGCTTGATACGTTGGAAAAGGGGTGGTCTGATGAAAAGTAATTGCGTTTATTTCGTAGAGGGAAAATGTGAGGCCGCTCTTCTGGCAGCATTAAAAGAACGTCCGTAGAAAATTGTATCCGGCCGGGTCAAGATCTTCATATTCCTGCCGCAGGTCATGAATCTGGAGGATGAACTGGTGCGCTGCACAGACATACGCAGCATATCTGAACTGACGCGAAGTAAAAGTACAAAAGATTTTAAACGGGATTTTTGCGCTATGACCAACTGTCGGGATGCATTAGACCGGCACCAGCTGGATGTTTTGCGTCTTTGGACGCAAAACCCTCCAGAGGTTTTTCGTTTTATCCCGTCCAAGAGGGAAGCATGAACCGAAAGCGAAAGGGTCCTATTACAGGTTTTGCGGCAGCGGCGCTGCTGGCGGTGATTCTATGGATTGCCTGGGGAAATTCTGCGCTTATGGTTCATGAGATTGCCATTACGGACAGTAAAATACCCGAACCGTTTTCGGGTTTTCGCATTGTCCAGGTGTCTGACCTGCACAATGCCGAGTTTGGGGCCGATAACCAAAGGCTGCTTACTATGCTGGAAAGCACCAATCCCGATATTATCGTCCTTACCGGCGACCTGGTGGATTCCAGCCATACGGATATAGAGGTCAGCCTCGCTTTTGCCAGGCAGGCAGTTCGGATTGCGCCTACCTATTACACGGTGCTGCTTTCCCACCGGCCAGAGTTGTTTGATACCTATGTTGAAGGCGGTGTGGACCTGGTCTTGACAGGACACGCCCATGGCGGCCAATTCCGTCTGCCTGTGATAGGCGGTGTTGTCGCCCCGGGACAGGGGTTGTTTCCAAAATATGACGCCGGACTATACACGGAAGGCAGCGCGAATATGGTCGTCAGCCGTGGCCTTGGAAACAGTGTCATTCCCTTTCGGGTAAATAACAGACCGGAAATTGTGGTGTTGGAATTGAAACAGTAAAGGCGGGGGCATTGCCCGAAGAGACAATGGCTCCGCCTTTATGATAGTGCGCCTGGCGGCGCATGCTTGTCAGAATTTTAAAGAGCGTTTACACCGGTTCGTCGTCCAGCATCCGGTATCCGACGCCAACCTCTGTGAAGATATACTCCGGTTCCGCCGGGTTTGTCTCAAGCTTCCTTCGGATATTGGCCATATTTACACGCAAAATCTTGTTGTCTGACTCTGCGTAGGGACCCCACACATTGTTCATGATGACGGAGTAGGTCATCACCTTCCCGGAATTCTGGGCCAGGTAAGCCACAATCTTGTACTCAATGGGCGTCAGATGCACTTCCTGTCCCTTGAGAATGATTTTCCGTTTCAGAAAATCAATTTCCAGATCTTTGGCCCGGTAAGGCTTTTTGTACAGATCCGAATCGTTGTTCAGCTTGTTGCTGTGCCGGAGGGAAGTGCGGATACGGGCCAGAAGTTCCGGCACGCCGAAGGGCTTGGTCAGGTAATCGTCGGCGCCCAGGTCCAGGGCATGCACCTTGTCGTCCTCCTGGGTTCTGGCGGACACCACAATAATGGGATTGCTGGACCAGGTACGGACCTCCTCGATGATCTTACAGCCGTCCATATCCGGCAGACCCAGATCCAGTAAAATGATATCCGGACACAGAGAAGTGATGAGGGAGAGTGCCTCCCTTCCGGTGGTGGCGGGGGTGACCTTGTAGCCGTGGGCGGTCAGGGATTTTACAATAAAATCCAGAATACTTTTTTCATCTTCAATGACAAGAACGCTAAATTTAGGGTTCATGATGTTCCTCCTTTGGTAAAGTAAAATAAAATTCAGCACCGGAGCCGTGATTTTTCGCTCCTATGGTACCGTTGTGCGCTGTTATAATGGTTTTACAGATGGACAGGCCGATGCCCATCCCCGTATAGCCGTCCACGGCGGGAAGGGATTCTCCCGTGGCTTCAAATATGGTATCCAGACGGTCCTTGGAAATTCCGGTCCCGTAATCTTTGACGCGAAACAGGACCTTGTCGGGTTCATTTTCCACGGTCAGCAGAAGGGGCTTCTCGCTTTTGCCATGGGTCAGACCGTTTTCCAGAAAATTAATGATGACCTGCTCGATCAGCATGGCGTCCATGGGTATCATCAAAATTTCATCCGGAATGGTGACCGTTATCTGGGCGTCCGGATGGCGTTTCTTTAAAGTGATCACGGCCTCCGCCACTACCTCATCCACCACCTCCGTGTTTGTCTTAAGCTGCTTGAAGTCATTTTGAATTCTGGTGACGGACAGAAGATTTTCCACCATTGCCAAAAGCCAGTTGGCGTCGTCATGGATATTTTTTACCAGATTCTGCTTGTCTTCCTCCGAGTAAAAATCCGCATTGCTCAAATAGGTGGAGGAGGAGCCGATAATTCCGGTTAAGGGCGTACGCAAATCGTGGGACACAGCTCGCAGAAGATTGGCCCGCATTTTTTCTTTTTCCGCCTCCGCCAGCTGCCGCTCCTGCAGCGCCAGTTGTTTCGTCTGCCGTCTTAGATTGGTAGCGGTGGCGCTGGCAATGACGGAGATGGCAAACATTCCGACAAAAATAACCGGACCGGAGGGCGTAAAATTCAGCGCAAAGAAGGGGTCGGTGAACAGAAAGTTCATGCACAGCTCGGCCACTGCCGCGGCGCCCAGTCCGTAGAAGTAGCCCTCGGTCCCGTAGGAAATCAGAAGCAGTGCCAGGATATAGATCAAAAGGATGCTTGCGGTGTTCTGACGGCCGTAGTGAAAAAACAGCCATGCTACGAGGGTGGCCAGTATCATAACCAGCGTGGAATATGTAAAATAGTGCTTCCTGAAAAAGGAATGTATGCACCGTATGTATTTCATAGTGACAGGGGTCCTCCCGAGGTAAAATTTTTTATCTTAATCTTAACTTACCATCTAACAAGGAGAAGTACAAGGGGAAATAAGAAAAATTAGCGGTAAATTAACAGAAAGTGTAGTATCCTATATGTTTTGGCTATTTAATATCTTGTCAATAGAGGGCCCAATATATTAAAAAATAATAAAAAGTAACATAGTCACAGAAATATGTGGTATGATAGATTATAATCAAATCAACCCTTAAGCAATATCAAAGAAAACGAAACGGAGGAAAATGATTATGGCAGTTTTAAAAATAACAAGTGACAATTTTGAGCAGGAAGTAATGAAGAGTAGCAAGCCGGTGCTTCTGGACTTTTGGGCAACCTGGTGCGGACCCTGTCAGATGCAGGGACCGGTAATCGACGAGGCTGCGGAGAAGCTGGCCGATAAGGCGGTGTTCGGCAAAGTCAATGTGGATGAGCAGCAGAAACTGGCCCAGCAGTACGGCGTGATGAGTATTCCCACGCTCATCGTGATCAAGAACGGCCAGGTGGCCAACAAGGCCGTAGGCTTCCATACGCTGGAGCAGATCAAACAGATGCTTTAAGTCAGAAGAGATTTATGATTCACATACGGAGAAATACGGATTTCCCGCTCTTGACGAATCAGAAAAAAACAATTATAATGAGGACAGTTGCGGCATGCAGCTGTTCTTTTTCTTTCACAGGAAGATTTCCCGTAAAAAGAAAGCGTTCTCGAAGGGTTAAATCACACAGGTAAAAGCGCGTTGCTGGTCAGGTCATGAACAGCAACAGAATCCGTAAAAAATCAGTAAAAATCCCCAAAAAGTAGTTGACAACCAGAAAAAAGTATATTAATATGAGTAAAGGAAAGCGAACATAGGTTCGTAAAAGGAGAGAAAATATGGCAAGAGAAGATAAGTTAAAAGCATTGGACGCGGCAATCGCCAAGATAGAGAAGGATTACGGCAAGGGTTCCATTATGAAACTGGGCGACTCCTCCGCCAATATGAATGTGGAGACGGTTCCCACCGGTTCCCTGAGTCTTGACATTGCGCTGGGACTGGGCGGCGTGCCGAAAGGAAGAATCATTGAGATTTATGGACCGGAATCCAGCGGTAAGACCACGGTGGCTCTGCATATGGTGGCGGAGGTGCAGAAGCTGGGCGGAATTGCCGGTTTTATCGACGCGGAGCACGCATTGGATCCGGTTTATGCCAAGCATATCGGTGTGGATATTGACAACCTTTACATATCTCAGCCGGACAACGGCGAACAGGCCCTGGAGATCACGGAGACCATGGTGCGCTCCGGAGCGGTGGACATTGTGATCGTAGACTCCGTAGCGGCCCTGGTGCCCAAGGCGGAGATTGACGGCGATATGGGGGATTCCCATGTGGGCCTGCAGGCCCGTCTGATGTCCCAGGCGCTGCGGAAGCTGACCGCTGTCATCAGCAAATCCAACTGTGTGGTTATTTTTATTAACCAGCTCCGTGAGAAGGTGGGCGTGATGTTTGGTAATCCGGAGACGACCACCGGAGGCCGTGCGCTGAAGTTTTACTCCTCCGTCCGTCTGGATGTGAGAAGAATCGAATCCTTAAAGCAGGGCGGCGAGGTGGTGGGAAACCGCACCAGGATCAAGGTCGTGAAGAACAAGGTGGCGCCTCCCTTTAAGGAAGCGGAATTCGATATCATGTTCGGCCAGGGAATTTCCAGAGAGGGCGATATCCTGGATCTGGCTGCCGAGTGCAATGTGGTGAACAAGTCCGGTGCATGGTACGCATATAATAACGAGAAGATTGGACAGGGCCGTGAGAACGCCAAGCAGTTCTTAAAGGAGAACACCTTGATTCGGGATGAGATTGAAGCCAAGGTCCGGGCCCATTACAATTTGGGCGGCACCGGCGCGGAGAGTGAGAATAAGGAAGAGGGCAAGGAAGTTAAGACAGACAAGGCAGGTAAGGAGTAACGGTGCGAACAGGCCTGCGCATTTACTGTACTGATTGTACGAAAACTTGTACGGAGCTGAACTTCATGCCCACGGAGTTGGATTTGCGCATTTATTGCGCTGACCGTACGAGAATTTATTGCGGAAAACCTGCGGAACAATAAAGCCGGCGGGGTGAGGATCATGCAGATAGAGAGAATAGAAGAGACCGGCAAGGGCAAGATTACCGTACATCTTGAAAACGGTAGTTCATTTACGGTATATCGGAAGGAAGTAAGGCAGTTTGAGCTGAAGCCGGGAGCGGAACTAGACGAGGGAGAGTGGGAACGGATCTGTAGTGAGATTCTGATTCCACGGGCCAGGAAGCGGGCTATGTACCTGCTGGAGCGGATGGACCGCACGGAAGTTCAGCTGCGGGAGAAGCTTCGCCAGGATTTATACCCGGAGGACGTGATCGAGGACACCATTGATTATGTGAAGGGATTCCACTATGTGGATGATTTTCGTTACGCCTGCAATTATGCGCAAGGGCAAGGTCAGAGCAAGAGTCGGCGTCTGCTGGCCCTGGAGCTGGCCCGAAAGGGCGTGTCCCGGGAGGATATCGATAAGGCCCTGGCGGAGGAATACGACGGAGAAGAGGAAACCCGGAAGATTCAGCATTGGATTGAGAAGAAGCATTATGATCCTGAGACTGCGGATGTGAAAGAGAAGCAGAGACTCTACCAGTTCCTGCTTCGGAAGGGCTTTCGATCCGAGGATATTTTAAAGGCGCTTTCTTAAAAGAAAGCGCCCTTTCCTTTTACATAATACTTGACATAAAGTAGAAAAAAGTATAAAATCAATATGTTGTTATTGTGTTACAAATACATGACGTATGAATAACAGGAACGAATATATGTACAATGAAAACTAAATAAGGAGGTGCTCCTGTGACACAAATTATCATTGCTGTCATAATTACGCTGGTGATTGCTGTGCCTATTACTTACTTTGTTACTGTTGCGCACCGGAAGCGGGTGATAGAATCCAAAATCGGAAGCGCGGAAGAGAAGGCAAGAGAGATAATAGACGAGGCTGTTAAAACCGCGGAGACAAAGAAACGCGAGTCTATGCTTGAGATCAAAGAAGAGTCTATTCGCACAAAAAATGAATTGGACAAGGAGATCAAGGAAAGAAGAAACGAAGTTCAACGCAACGAACGCCGTGTGATTCAGAAAGAGGAAACTCTGGACAAGAAGCTGGAGGCAATCGAGAGAAAAGAGGCGGGATTTGCGGCAAAGGAGGAAGAAATCAACAGGAAACGCGCGGAAGTTTCCAAGCTGCATGAAGAACGTGTACAGGAACTGGAGAGAATCTCTGGATTAACCTCTGAACAGGCAAAGGAATATCTGTTAAAAACCATTGAAGAAGATGTAAAGCTCGACACTGCGAAATTAATCAAAGAAATGGAAATCAAGGCCAAAGAGGAAGCTGGTAAAAAGGCGAAGGAATATGTGGTAACTGCCATTCAGAAATGCGCGGCGGACCATGTAGCGGAGACTACAATTTCCGTAGTTCAGCTTCCGAACGATGAGATGAAAGGGCGCATTATCGGTCGCGAGGGCAGAAATATCCGGACATTGGAGACCATGACTGGTGTGGATCTGATCATTGACGACACGCCGGAAGCGGTAATATTATCCGGTTTTGACCCCATTCGCAGAGAAGTGGCCCGTATTGCTTTGGAGAAATTGATTGTGGATGGCCGTATTCATCCGGCAAGAATCGAAGAAATGGTGGAAAAGGCGCAAAAAGAAGTGGAAGCCATGATTCGGGAAGAAGGAGAGGCTGCTACCCTAGAGGTGGGAGTACATGGAATACATTCGGAGCTGGTCCGCTTGCTGGGAAAGATGAAATTCCGCACAAGCTATGGACAGAATGCTCTGAAACATTCAATAGAGGTCGCCCAATTATCCGGCCTTCTGGCAGCGGAGGTTGGCGTGGACGTAAGAGTTGCGAAAAGAGCCGGTCTGTTGCATGACATCGGAAAATCCGTGGATCATGAAATAGAAGGATCACATATTCAGATTGGTGTGGATTTGTGTAAGAAGTACAAGGAATCCGCCCTGGTAATCAATGCGGTGGAAGCCCACCACGGAGACGTGGAGCCCACCTCACTGATTGCGTGTCTGGTACAGGCAGCCGATACCATTTCGGCGGCAAGACCCGGTGCCAGAAGAGAAACCCTGGAAACATATTCAAACAGATTAAAGCAGTTAGAAGATATTACGAATTCTTTCAAAGGTGTGGAGAAGTCATATGCCATTCAGGCAGGTAGAGAGGTTCGGATTATGGTAGTTCCTGAGCAGGTCAGCGATGCGGATATGGTATTGCTGGCAAGAGATATTTCCAAGCAGATTGAGACGGAATTGGAATATCCCGGTCAGATTAAGGTGAACGTCATTCGAGAATCACGTGTCACAGACTATGCGAAATAGTCAAAATGCGTTGAATCATGAAAAGAGGCTGCTTCGGCAGTCTCTTTTCATTTCACAGGAAGTCCAGAGGATTTTCCTGTAAGGGAAAAGTCCCTTGGGCGGCGAAGCAGATATATCATACAGGAAAGGAAGAATAGGATGGAACAGTCAATCAAAAGAATCAAACGGGAATTAAAATATCAGGGAGCCATCGTGGATATGTATACGGACACCGTAGAACTGCCGGATGGCAAGACGGCCCAGTGGGATTATATTGAACATCGCAAGGGAGCCGCCGCGGTGGTGGCCGTATTGCCGGATGGGAAGCTTCTGATGGTGAGACAGTATCGGAACGCCCTGGAACGGGATACCCTGGAGATACCCGCAGGGGCCAGAAACAGTAAGGAGGAGCCCCATATCGTGTGCGCGGCCCGGGAGCTTGAGGAGGAGACGGGATATCGCTGTGAAAATCTGGAATATCTGATTTCCATCAAGACCACGGTGGCCTTCTGCAACGAGGCCATTGAAGTGTTTGTGGCCAGAGATCTGATACCGTCAAAGCAGCATTTGGATCCGGACGAGTATGTGGAGCTGGAGGCCCACACCCTGGAAGAATTGGTCCGGTGGATTTATGAGGGGAAAATCCAGGATTCCAAAACCGTGGCAGCGATTCTGGCTTACAAAAATAAATACGAATGATTTGAAACAGGCCTGCGTATAATGGAGAGACACGGGAATGTTCGCCTAGGGCGCGACATTTTGTGCTCCACAAAACCGGGAAGGTGCAGGCATGAATCAGACGATCAAAGGATTTTTACATAACAGAAGCAGAACAAAGGGGACAGAAGAGAAACCGGCGGCCATGAAATATATCTGGCTGGCGGTTCTTTTGTGTTTTTTAATCGGAATCGTGGGCGCAAATCTGATTGACAGGGAGCAACTTGGGGGATTCGGCATCTGGAATACCTTTTTTCTGGAAAAATTCAAATACGCCCCTATTCGTTCCGCGGATCTGTTTTATTATATCCTGCGGCAGCGGATTCCGGTTCTGGCGGTGCTTCTGCTCTTCGTCTTTAATAATTGGGGAACCATCGCCGGCGGGGTGTTTCTGGCCTGGCAGAGCTTTGCGGCGGGATTTCTCATGGCTGCCTCGGTGGCGGTGTACGGAGTGAAAGGCATCCTACTGATGGGAACGGCTTTCTTTCCACAGTATTTACTGTACTTACCGCTCTATGTTGCTGTCATCTATCTGTCAGCCTATTTTCGTCAAAGGACAGAGAGTCGGTTCGGAGGAACAGGAGTCGGCGGCAGAAAACTGAAGAAGATTTTTCTGTTTTTTATGATCTGCGCAGTACTGCTGGCAGTGTATATTACAGGAATTTTCCTGGAAAGTTATATAAATCCCTTTCTGCTTAAAAAAATATTAAAAATTTTTTAAACCTTTTTTACCAGATATGGGGGAATGTAAAATGTGGCCGTCGATATCTTGTAGTTTCCTGTAAAATGCCGAAAATACGGGAAAAATATCATTTGATTTTCTTGGAATATGTTATTATAATAGATTTACGATTATAGGATTCGCAAGGCGATTCCTATAATAGATTCATGATTATAGGGATTGCGGAGCGATTCCTATAATAGGTTTATGTTTATAGGGTTTGCGAAAGAAAATGATGTGCGGGGTTGTGAATTATGAAACAAGAGTTGTCGGCGTTTATTCAATATTTAAAAGAAGTCAAGCATATGTCGGATAATACTGCGGTTTCCTACGAGCGGGATTTGAAGAAGCTGGAGGGCTATCTTAGGGACCAGGGGATAACTCATGTGACAGAGATTACAGCTACCGGGTTGAATTCTTATATTTTGTTTTTGGAAAAAGAAGGGAAGAAACCTTCTACGATTTCCAGGAGCGTTGCTTCCATGAAGGTGTTCTTTACATATCTGAGGCGGCAGGGAATTTTGAAAGAGGATCTGGCGGAGGAGCTGCATGCGCCGAAGATTGAGAAGAAGGTGCCGGAGATTCTTTCCCCGGAGGAAGTGGAGCGGCTCCTGGCCCAGACCAAGGGAAGCACCCCGAAGGAACTTCGGGACTGCGCCATGCTGGAACTTTTGTACGCCACCGGCATTCGTGTA
>CALWLN010000212.1 GCA_944381535.1 uncultured Lachnospiraceae bacterium | reverse complement strand
AGTTTACGCCGGAAGGGAAGAATACGTCCATGTTTGAAAATGAGATCAACGGCTTTGCGCACTGCGTCCGCACGGGAGAAAAGCTGCCGTCCCATATTGATACGGCCATCGTCACCGCCCGCATGATGCAGGCCATGTACGACTCGGCCGCCCAGCACCGGGAGGTTGTGTTGTAACGGAACGCAGGACCGCCGGTAGAAATTGATGATACATTTATAGTACGAGCAAGAGTAATCTGTGAGATAATGATATATAAGGGTGAATGCGGAAAGTTACCCATGTGCTGGGGATCATTGCCCTGATTTTCCTGTGTTTGATGTTTGCCATGCCCTTCCCAATCCCGTGAAATGGGATAACTTCCTGGAGGTTCTCCAGCGGATGGATCTGGCAAAATACATCAGAAATATGCTGAACAACTCACTGGGTCAGGTGCTGGGCACCCTGATTTCCTGTCCCATAGTGGCGTATTTCCTGACTAAGATTTCCTGGAAGGGAGGAAAGTGCCTGTTTCCCGTCATGTTGATGACCATGATGATCCCAGCCCAGGTGACGCGGATTCCCATGTACACTACCTGGTCCAAGCTGCACTTACTGAATACCTTTGTTTCGTTGATACTTCCCAGCTTCTTCGGGAGCACATACTATATATACCTGTTCCAGCAGTTTATGAAGACGCTGCCCACGCGTCATTGAGGTATCCCGCATTGACGGCGCAGGGGATTTCCGGATTCTCTATAACATTGTCTATCCCATGTGCTTCTCTATTCTGACTATGGTGGCGGTCATGGTGTTTATCGGCGGCTGGAACGATTATGTAGGACTGCTGATGTATCTACAGGACAGCGAGCTGTACACCCTGGGTATCGGCCTTCAGATGTTCAAAACCTCGGCGAATCCGGAGTGGACGCTTTTGATGGCAGCCAGCACTATCTTTACGATTCCGCTGATCGTGATTTTCTTTTTCTGCCAGAATGCGTTCCTGAACGGGATTCAGACCACATCGGGCATAAAGTAAGGAAAAATTTAGAAGCAGCCGTTTTCAGTATACGGCACAGATGAGGAAGCTAAAATGAGTAAGTCAATAGAATCAGTCTATCATAAATTAATCGTGTCCTGCCAGGCGTTGCCGGAGGAACCCCTGCACTCCTCCTTTATCATGGGGAGGATGGCGCTGGCGGCAAAGGAGGGCGGCGCTTGCGGAATCCGGGCGAATTCCAGAGAGGACATTGCGGAAATCAGGAAGAACGTAGATCTTCCGATTATCGGTATTGTAAAGCGGGATTATCCGGACTGTCCCGTCCGCATCACGCCCACTCTCAGAGAGGTGGAGGAGCTGATGGAGGTAAAGCCGGAGATTATCGCCACCGATGCCACCTGCCGGATACGGCCCGACGGCAGGAGTCTGGCGGAATTTTACGCTTGTGTGCGGGAAAAATATCCGGGACAGCTATTGATGGCGGATTGCTCCACACTGGAGGAAATGCGGTATGCCGACGAGCTGGGATTTGATTTTATCGGAACGACGCTGGTGGGCTACACGAAGGAGAGTTCCGGCTACAGGATTGAGGCCAACGATTTTGAATTGATACGGCGGGCCGTGGGTACGCTGCGGCATCCGGTCATCGGCGAGGGAAATATTGATACACCCGGAAAAGCGAGGCGGGTGATGGAACTTGGCGTATATAGCGTGGTTGTGGGCTCGGCCATCACCAGGCCCCAACTGATTACAAAGGCGTTTACAGATGCGCTGAAAGAAGGCGGCAAATGAAAAGATATGTGGCGCTTGACGTGGGCGGAACAGAGATAAAACACGGCATTTTGAATGAAAATGGGAATCTTGAGGAAAAATCTCATTGTAAAACTCCGGCCCAGGAGGGCGGGCAGGCAGTTCTGGATTCCGTATTGAGAATCATTGAGGAGTACAAAAACCGCTTCGAAATCTCCGGTGTTTGCATTTCCACCATGGGAGTGGTAGACGTCGATAAGGGTGAGATCATCTATGCCAGCAAGACGGCGCCGGGATATGCCGGAACTCCGTTGAAGAAGGCCGTGGAGGAGAGCTTTGGCGTGCCCTGCGAGGTGGAAAATGATGTAAACTGTGCGGGCCTGGCGGAATATCGCCGGGGCGCAGGAAAGGGCAGTAAAAACATGGTCTGTCTTACCGTGGGAACCGGAATCGGCGGATGTGCGGTGCTGGATGGCAAGGTGCTTCACGGAACTTCTGCCAGCGCCATGGAGGTGGGATATCTGCCCATCGACAGCAGGGAGTTCCAGGATGTGGGCTCAGCCAGCGCCATGTGCAGAAAGGTGGCGGAAAAAAAGCACGATTCCCAGGAAAATTGGAACGGAAAGCGTGTGTTTGAAACTGCGAAGCGGGGAGATGTCATCTGTGAAAAGGCCATCGATGAAATGTGCGACGTGCTGGGAAAAGGGATCGGAGGCATCTGCTATATACTGAATCCGGATGTAGTGGTCCTGGGAGGAGGCATCATGGCTCAGAAGGAATATCTGGCACCCAGAATCGACCGCACCCTGCGGTTGTATTTAAAACCGGTGGTGTATCATGCGCTGAAGCTCCGCTTTGCGGTCCTTAAAAATGATGCCGGCATGATAGGTGCGTTCTACCATTTTATGGACCGGCAAGGGAGGACGATTTGAACAAGAAAGGAATGGAGAGAAACGGATATGAATATGTTGATTGTGTCGGATGCGATCTGTGATATCAATTCAGTGCGACAGCCCCGCTTTTTATTCTTCACTGCTTCGGTAGTAGGTCTGAAAATCGGCGGCCTCCACCTGGTTCTTTTGGAACTGCTTGGGGGTGCAGCCGTAAGCCTCATGAAACTGACGGGTGAAATAGCCCACATGGTTAAAGCCTACACGGCGGGCTACCTCCTCCACGGAAATATTTTTCTGGGACAGAAAAAGGCGTGCCCGGGACAGACGGTACTGGCTCAGGTACTGCTGGAAGGTAAGCCCGAAGGCATCGTGAAATTTGCGGCAGAAATAGCTCTGGCTGTAGGAGAGGGAAGCGGCCACATCATTGGAGGAAATGCTTTGGTCATATTTCTGGCTTAAAATGTTTAAGACATTTAAGCCGAAGTCATCCTTCCGGTTTCCTTTGATTTTAGTTATAAGAAGATTTTTCTGTTCCAGCATTCCAAACAGGGTCAGAAGCTGGCCCCGGACAATGTATTCCCAGCCGTTGGGCATGGATTCGCATTGCTGATATACCCGGCGGGCAATATCATAGAAGAAGGCGGTATCTGGATAGTGGTGAGATAACTGGCGGGTGACGTCCAGGGTACCGGTTTCCAGATTTTTCTCCAGGTATTCACTTTGCAGCAGCGATAAATCGAAACAGAAACAGAAGTGGGAGTGGGCATCTCCCGGCAACGCGCTTCCATAGTGGGATGAATAGGGAGGAATCAACAGGAGATCTCCTTTTTCCAGCGGATAAGTACTGTTATCTATGATAAAATCGCAGCAGCCGGAGATTACGCCGATGACTTCAAATTCTTTATGGTAGTGTTTTAATACAAATGGCGCAATGGTGTCTTCCATGTTATGAGGCGGCTCTTTTACCACATGGGTTGCGATGGGAAGTTTAAAATAACGAGATTGAAAGTTGTTGTTCAGTAAACCTGCCAATAAAATCACCTGCTTTTTGGTTGGATATGGTCAATAAAGTGCAAATAAAAGATGAAATAGTTACAAATTTGTACACTTTTTTATGTTATCATAATAACACAGAGAAAACAAGAAGAGAATTCAAAATTTCTATATTTCTGTGTTTTATGTAGTTCATGTGCAGCTTAGACGTATTTTCAGGCATAAAGGATTGAGGGTGATGGAATGAACAGCTTTAATTTACTGCAGTGTGGCGAGTATACTTGTGACTGGGAGAACAAATCCGGTGAGAAAAAACCTTTCCGGCTGCTTGCGGTTTCCGGGGGGAAGATTCGGGTTGTGACTAAGGAGCAAGAATGGATGCTGAAATCAAATGATATGATTTTGATTCAGCCCGGGACTTCATGTGTGATGCGCAAAGAAGCGGGGAACAGGGAAGCTTTTCATATCTATGAGGCTGCATTTGACGTACATGATACGCAGCTGATGCTGCAGCTTCGGGGGATGACCCAAGTGGTAACTGTTGAGAATTTTCATCTGGTGAGATCCTGCTTTCAGGGAATTTTACAGGAGTGTGAGGCGAAACGGACCTTTTATACACAGATGAGCGCCTGCTATTTCTGGATGATCCTGATGGAGTTGATTCGTCCCCATTCTGTGCCGGGTGTGGTGGAAGAGGAACTTGAGACAGAGAATCTACGGCAGCAGCAGGAGAAGGATATGCAGAAAGTGGAGCGCTATTGCAGAAATCATTACATGAGTCAGATTTCGCTGGAAGAACTGGCGGCACTTATCAATTATAACAAAACCACCCTGCTGGCAAATTTCAGGGAGGTTTATGGAACAACGCCCCGCAATTATATCATTCAGTTGCGCCTTAAGAAAGCTCGGGAGCTTCTGGTCGATACGGATTATAGTATTTCGGAGATCTCTGAGCAGGTGGGGTTTAACAGCGTACATTATTTCAGCCGTTTCTTTAAGGCGAAGGAGCAGTATTCCCCGGTGGAATACCGGTTGCGGCACGCCAGAAACCGCTCTTATGCCTTGGAGAGCCAGCCAAAGTATTTCGGGACAGCGGCTTCAGCTATGATTCCTTCAGCAGGAGTTTACTGAGTCTTGGCCACAGCATATGGGCGGCCAGAAGAATGATAAGGTTGGGAATCCCCAGGAAGAAGAGGAGCAACCCCAGCCACAGATTGGAAAACAGCAGCAATACATAGGCCATCTGCAAAAGTGCTAAAAGCGCCCCCCGCCATCCGCAGGAGGGGATCAGGAGTACGGCATTTTTGAGGATGGCCTTTATCGGCAGGTCAAATTGGGATACCTGCGCCATGACCATGACCGTATAGCAGCTGACCAGAAAAAAGAGCACCAGTACCACAAAATAGTAAATGAGGGTGGTGGTGAGATCCTGGCCGTTTCCTCCGAAAAGGTAAATGCCGCAGATAAGCCAAAGAAAGCCCAAAAACAACCCGGTACCTGCTGCCACCTTAAAGTTTTTGGCAAAAAAGGTGAAGAAGGAAATTCGGACAGAGACGGCGACTTTTCGGGTATATTCAAAGGCCCGGTGATATAGCGCCGACATACCGGGTGCCAATATGGCCGTAAACAGCCACGCCCCTGCAAGAAAAATAACCGCGCCGGTCACAAGCGTCAGCTCAAAGAGCGCGATCACAGGAAGGCACAGCAAAAGAAACAGCAGGTTGTTCAATAAAATATTGGACAGGTTAGGGAGCAGGATGCCCCGTAGAAAGAAGAAGCGGGAGCTTTCCTGCTCCTGTCCTTTTGCGGACTGTCCGCCGGCTGGATGACCTTCTTTTTTGGCTTTGCGCTGTTTGGCGGCAAGCTCCTGCTCATAGCGCAGACGGCTGTAATCGGTGCGTTTCTTTTTCATAGCAGACTCCATTTCTTTCATATGCGAAGTGTAAATTGTTTCAGGTACGTTCATCCCTATTATAAAGGCAGAACCCCGCCCTGGCAAGGCCAGCCGGCGGAATAGGAACGAAAGTGCAAAAGAAATTAAAGAAAGTGCAAAAGAATCAGAGGGATTTTGTTTGTAATAAAAGATGACTTGTGCTATGATGCGATTAGAAAAATTATAATCTCTGCTGTTATGAGGCTTGAAGAGCCCAAAGCAGTGGAAGGAAGGAGCATACAAATGAAGATAAAATATCTCGGAACCGCGGCTTACGAGGGCGTCCCCTCCCTGTTCTGCGCCTGCCGGGTCTGTCGCAGGGCTATGGAGGCGGGCGGCCGGGAGCTTCGCTCCCGTTCCCAGGCAATCGTAAACGATGAGTTGCTTTTAGATTTTCCGCCGGATACGGTCTGGCATTCCCAACGGTTCGGCTTGGACTGGACAAAAATCGGTGACTGTCTGATCACTCATAACCACAGCGACCATCTCTACCCTGAGGATGTGCAGATGGCCACGGAAGGGTACAGCCATGAGCACCGGCCCCTGCGTTTTTATACCGCCCAGAGCGGATACGACAAGCTTCGGGAGCTGGTTCCCTTTGAGGAGACGTCCGGGGCGGAGATTACCCTGATAGAGCCGGGGAAACGCTTTTTTGCCGGGGAAGGAGGGAAATACTCCGTGCTGCCCCTGCGCGCAAACCACGATGAAACGACCTCTCCGGTGATCTACTCCATCACCTGCGGGGAGAAGCGGATGTTGTACGCTCATGACACCGGCGTTTTTTTCCAGGATACCTGGGAAGGACTGAAAAAGGAGGGTCGTTACGACCTGGTATCTATGGACTGCACCGGCTGTCTGGAGATTGGCGGGCCCGACTACCATATGTGCCTGCGGGATATTCGCGGAATGCTGGAAGAGATGCGTAAGGAAAAGCTGGTGGATGAAAAAACGATCGTGGTAATTAATCACTTCTCCCATAACGGCGGGTTGACCTATGAGGAAATGTGCCGGGAGGTTGAAAAGGAAGGGATCGTTGTGTCCTATGACGGGCTGGAGATTGTATTTTAAGGAGAGAATTTCATATATCCACGACTATGTCACATGTGGGTGGAGAGGCATTGCTTGAAAAGTAGTATCACAATAGAAACCGATGGGCTTTTACACTATAATTTTTATCATTTAGTGTAAAAGCTCATCGGTTTTCCTTAATCTTGTGTTTTTTTAGATATGCGTTTCGCATGGAAAACAGTCGTATCATGCATTACATATCTTGAATCTCCAGTTCCTCTAAATCTATCCGATACTAATATTAAAATGATTCTCCCCCGCCACAAGAGGATACTCCACATCCTTGCGGACAAACGCCGCCTTTTGTCCTTCCGGAATCGTGATATGGAAGGATACGGTATCTCCTTCTTTCTCATAAGCCACAGCCACTTTCCCTCCCGGAAGCAACCGGTCCCCCTTCAGCCATTGGATTCCCTCCACCAGCACGGGCGCAATCGCGATATCCTCATAAGCAACGCTCCCCGGTCTGTTTTGGATGCCCAGAAGATGATCGTACAGGTAGGCGGTGATTGCGCCAAACATGGGATGATTTCGGGAGCGGTCCCTGAGGGAGCAGGGCCAGTATTCCCAGATGGTGGTGGCTCCGGCTCGCCGCATGCCGTCATAGGAGATGATATCCTCCGACAGCAACAGGTCCACCGCGGTCTGGCCGTCGCCGTGCTCAAATAAGACCCTTGTTACAATATCGGTGCCGAAGATACCGGTATCGAAATGTCCCAGCTTCTGATAGTACGACACAAGGTTCTGATAGGTCCGTTCATCTCCCAGCCCAAGGTCCACGGCAAAGGCATTGGCTCCCTGGAGATTTCCGATGAAGTTGCCGTCCCAGCTGTTGAAATAGCAGGCCATAAGGGCCTCCCTGCGCTCCTGCATGCGCCGGGTAAAGAGGGGAATATCCTCCTCCTTGCCGATTATCTTCGCTACCTCAATGGTCCGTGAGAGGGACTTGATGTAGAAATAATTGTTCACAAAGGGGGCCGGAAGCGCCACCGAGGTGGGGGTGCACCAATCCCCCAGGCACCATTCTCCTTCCTTGTCGCTGACCACCAGCGTGCCGTAGGAATGTGCCTCCAGGTAATCAAAATACCGGCACATATGGGGGTAGGCAGCTTTCAGGATTTCCGTATCCCCATAGTGTATGTAATACTGATAGGGCACCTCCACAATGGCGCAGCCCCAGCCGCCGGGGCCTCCCCCGCTACAGATATAGGGGGCCGTATACTGGATGTGGCCGGAGATGGTATCCTGGCAGTCCATAATGTCCTGTATCCATTTATGGTAAAAGTTTTTGGCGTCAAAAAGATTCATGGCGGCGTGGCAGGTCAGCTGACCGTCGCCGGTATAGCCCCGGCGCTCGATATGGGGGCAGTCGGAAGGAATTCCGGCATGCATGTTGGTGAGCTGGGTGTTCACATAGGTGTCATGGATCCAGTTCAAGAGCGCGTTACTCGATATAAAATGGGAGGTCTGCGTTACCTGGCTATGGACCACTTCTACGCTTACCGGTTTCGCGTTTCCGGTGATGGTAAAGTAACGGAACCCAAACCAGGTGAACAGGGGGCGTATCCGGCGTTTGGCTCCGTCGGACACAACCAGAAAGCGCTGCTGATAGCTGTGATTCATGTCCAGGCTGCCGTCGGAACAAAGTTCCTCGGAAAACAGGATTTCTACCTGTTCCCCTTTTTCGGCCTGCAGCTCGATAACCGGATAGCCGCTGATATTTCTTGTGCTGTCGTAGGTGGCGGAGGTTTCCGTCCGGCTCAATAGAACCGGCATCAAAGTTTCACACACTCGGTCGGCCGGGCAGTCGCTGAACAGGTAATCCGTATCCAGGGGAGGGGCCGGGACAGCGTGGGGCCAGCAGCTGTCGTCAAAATCCTTCCGGAATATATCGTCAAAAGTTCTCTGGGAAAGGCTGTCGGAGAGCGCAGTATAGTCATGGGTTTCCTGGCAGGTAAAATAATACTCCTTCACAAAGCTGTCCCCAATCAAATCCGCCTCAGAGGATACGAATTCAAAGGCACCCTCCCGGGATTCCCCGAAAATCCGCCAAATGGCTTTGGGTTCTCCGAACTTTGCGATGGGAAAGGTATACCAGCCGCCTCCAAAATGGATTGTGATGACATTCTCCCCCTCGGTAAGAAGGGAGGTAATGTCGTAGCGCGGCACATAAATGCGGTGTCCGGAGATGATTTCCTGGCGGGGATAATTCTCTCTGGCTTCGTAATCGGTGGAGAGGGGCAGGAACAAATCGTTCCCAACGCGCGTTCCGTTGATATAGCAGTGGAAAAAGCCCAGTCCCAGCACATAAAGGGTTGCTTTTTGCGCTTGCTTTACGGTAAAATGGCTGCGCAGGACCGCAAAGGAAGGCGTCGTTTTTCCGGCTCCTTGTTCTGGAACAGCGCCGAGCCATTTTGCGTTTTTAAAGATTTCCTGTTGCTTCATCGTAACCTCCTGTTGCTGAAATGTAAAATAAAATTCTCTATTACCTTGATAGCATAATCGTGATTTTCTGTCAATATTTCTTTTTGGCAAGCGGGTGGATAATTCCGAAAAAAAGGGATGGGGCCGCCGCAAAATGGTTTCTCCATACAGGATATGTATCCGGCAAACAGTCGAAAGCCATGTCCTGTAGAACTTTTTCACTTTGCGGCAGCCCCTGGATATGTGATTTAGGATGCCTGTCCGTCGCAGGAATAATAAGTTATCAGAGCGTCAATATATTCCTGCAGCCCCATGTTGTACAGTTCATCCAGATAATCCTGCCATACGCTGTCATCGTTGACGTCCAGTCTGCACATAATAAACTGTGTCGTCATGGTGTTAATGTAGTCACATTACATAGAATCATGCTACCTCCTTCTTCTGTTCATCCGTTTTCTTCGGCACGATCGCTCCGATTGCTTCCAGAGATGCGCGCAAAGCCTGGTATGAAATATTATTTATTTGCGTATTGCCGGATACGGCCAGGGCGGCGGCACAGCCTGCAGCCTGTCCCATCGCCATACAGGGGGCCTGCACGCGCAGGGCGCTGTTGGCATGGGTATCCGACGATACGCATCTGCCTGCGCAGATCAGCCGCCTGGAACCCTTGGGGACAAGGGCCCCATAGGGAATCTTGGGAACTACACCTTCTTTCAAAAAAATTTGTTCAATACCATCCGTGACATGTAGATCCACCGGATAGAAAGCGTAGCACACAGAATCGGGATAGAATACGCCATCCAGATAGTCCTGCGTCAGGACCTCTTTTTCACCGACAATTCTGACGCTTTCACGTACCCCCGTCTCATCTGCCACAAAATAAATATTGATATTCTCTAATCCCTTCACAGTGCGAAGAAATCCGCAGGTGTCCTTCAAAATTTCCACGGCCCTGAATTCAAGGTCGTTCCGTCCGGCTGAGGTGTCTGCGTCTATGCAGTCCAAATGCGTATCGATGGTATGTCCACTTAAACCGCCCATAAGTTTTTGGGCGGTGACTGTGCGGGAGAGTTCATGTTTTTCCAGTTTCTCTTTTAGTTCTTCAAAATCAACGTCTTCCATCCGGTACCCTGCCAGATAATTAAACAGGGTTGCAGGCTGCTGAACAGCGCTTTTGGCGCAGTCATAGTTCAGAATTTGCGTGAGATTTGCGTCGCCCGTTGCGTCAACCGCGATTTTGGCCGTACATTCCATTAGACCGGATTTGTCAGTGACGAAAAGCTGGATTTTGTCATCATATTCCCTTGCGGATGAAATCATTGCGTTGGTAAGTACATATACGTCGGCTTCGCGGCACATTTCATTAATGACAGAGGTGTATAATAATTTGTTCACTCTGATCTGTTCATCCCAATGTCTTACCGGTTGGTAGGTGAATTCAGGTATCCTGGCGCCGCCCAGTGCTTCCGTTCGCTTGATTGCCTCCCAACAGGGACCGTCAATGATTTGTTTGCCCCATGCATAGAAAAGTCCCGGAAAATTCACATGAGCAGCCGTAATTGTTCCCCCGAGCCTGCTGTTTTTTTCTATCAAGATGGTTTTTGCGCCGGATTTTGCAGCCGCAATGGCGGCAAATGTACCTGCGGTTCCACCGCC
Source organism: uncultured Lachnospiraceae bacterium (assembly GCA_944381535.1). Classification (GTDB taxonomy): domain Bacteria; phylum Bacillota; class Clostridia; order Lachnospirales; family Lachnospiraceae; genus 14-2. The sequence goes on along the minus strand of CALWLN010000212.1, from coordinate 46,240 downwards.
TACTACTGCTACATCAAATTCCAGCCAGCGTTTTATTTCCAGATCCATAGTAAGTAAAAAGCCTCCTTGACATTCAGTAAATTATAATTTAATATAATTATATAATCCGAATAAATGCTTGTAAATACGTAAAAGAAATAAATAGTTATAAAATATTAAAGAAACATATCATCTGCGGGCCGGTTACGGAAATCCCATTGCCGGCCATGGGGGAAAGGAGATGCCATGATACTGTACAGCCAGGTAATAACGCGGGAAAAATTTATCGTTGAGAACGGCGTTCATCCCCTGGATTCCATTCTTATTTTAATGAACGGTTCTTATCAGTGTATCTTAAATAACGTTACATTGGATGTGCAGCCCTATGAGCCGGTTATATTTCCGCAAAACATATTATTTAAACGTAAAGTGTTAAAACCTATCAAATGTATCTATATTCAGTATGATACCCTGCCTGCCTATGCGGAAGGAGAGCTTACCTATTATCAGCAGGACAAACCACGGTTGGCCAATACGGCCTTTTACCTGGAACAGGCCATTACCAAAAAGATTTCCGTGGATATCATTGAGCATTTTGTGAATGACATTTTGATTCTGGGCCACAAGAACTACCATATGCATTTTGATTCCGTTTTGGGAAAATGCTGTCTGTATCTGGAGGAAAATTATGCGGAGAATATATCCCTTGATTTTCTTGCGAATAAGTTTCATATCACAAAACAGGGATTGATCTACAAATTTAAAAAAGGTTACAACAAAACACCCATTGCGTATCTGAATGAGATTCGCATTGATAACAGCAAGAAGCTTTTGATGAATACGGATTATTCTATCGGACAGATTGCCGAAAAGTGTGGGTTTGCCAATATGTATTATTTCAGTAATTCCTTTAAAAAGAATGTTGGGATATCGCCGCAGAAATTCAGGATGAACACCAGATTGTGAGCGTATGGGTAATTTGACAGGAAAGCCATAACCGGCTAAAATAGATTGTGTCATAATTTATGAAAGCTTCACAGAATCAGCGCGCAAGAAAAGGAGAGTTTTATGATTGACAGGATTAAAATCCGTGGTGCGCGGGTACACAATCTGAAGAATATTGACGTGGATGTTCCATTGCGCAAAATCGTCGGGGTGGCCGGGGTGTCCGGCTCCGGTAAATCCTCCCTTGCCCTGGGGGTTTTGTATGCTGAGGGCTCCAGACGGTATCTGGATGCGCTTTCCACCTATACCAGGCGGAGGATGACCCAGGCGTCCAGGGCGCAGGTGGACGAGGTGCTGTATGTGCCTGCGGCGTTAGCGCTGCGTCAGCGTCCCGGTGTTCCGGGTATTCGCAGTACCTTCGGCACAGGGACCGAGCTTTTAAACAGCCTGCGGCTGATGTTTTCAAGGCTTGCCAGCCATAAATGTCCAAACGGGCATGCGCTTGCTCCTACGCTGGCAGTTGCCGCAGGGCAGGAGCTAACCTGCCCGGAATGTGGGATGAAGTTTTACGCGCCGTCAGCGGAGGAGCTGGCCTTCAACAGCCAGGGAGCCTGCCGCGCCTGTAACGGAACAGGCGTCGTACAGACGGTTGACCGGACAACCCTTGTGCCGGACGAATCCCTTTCCATCGACCAGGGAGCGGTGGCTCCCTGGAATTCTCTAATGTGGTCTCTGATGACGGATGTCTGCCGGGAGATGGGCGTTCGCACGGACGTACCGTTTAGCCAACTGACGGAAAAGGAAAAGGACATTGTTTATAACGGTCCGGCGGAAAAGAAGCATATCCTGTATCAATCCAAAAAGACAAATCAGGCGGGGGAACTGGACTTTACCTACTATAACGCGGTTTATACCGTGGAAAATGCCCTGGCGAAGGTCAAGGATGAGAAGGGCATGAAGCGGGTGGAAAAATTTTTGAAGCAGGACGTCTGTCCGGACTGTGGCGGCACCCGCCTGTCTGCTGCCGCGCGGGCGCCGAAGCTGCGGGGAATCTCTCTGGATGAGGCCTGCAGGCTGCCGCTTTCCGAGCTGATAACCTGGGTGGCGGGCGTTTCGGCTTCCCTGCCGGAAGAAATGCGCCCCATGGCCAACAGTATCTGCGAATCCTTTCAGACCGTGGCAAAGCGCCTGGTGGATTTGGGGCTTGGCTATCTGAGTCTTGACCGGGCCTCCTCCACCCTGTCTACCGGGGAACGGCAGCGGATGCAGCTGGCCCGGGCGGTCCGAAACCGCACCACCGGAGTGTTATATGTGTTGGACGAGCCGTCCATTGGCCTGCATCCCTCCAATATCGTTGGGCTGACCGGGGTGATGCGTGATCTGGTTGCGGACGGGAACTCGGTGATTCTGGTGGACCACGATACGCAGGTATTATCGGAGGCGGACTGGCTCATTGAGATGGGCCCGGGAGCCGGTGCGGAGGGAGGGATGGTAATTGCGGAGGGAACCGTACCCGAAATCACACAGAAGCCACAGTCCCAAATTGGGCCCTTCCTGGCAGGTGCTGCCCAAACACGGGTCAGAAAGCAGGCTGGTGCCGACGAGATGTTTGCCATGGGAAAAATCCATCTTTCCACTGCCGCGATTCACACGGTGAAACCTCTGGAGGTGGATATACCCAAAGGAAGACTGACGGTTGTCACAGGAGTGTCCGGCTCCGGCAAGACGACTCTGATTCTGGAAAGTCTTGTACCGGGCCTGGAAGCGGCAATTCACGGGAAGAAACTGCCGGAGCATGTGCGTTCGGTGGAGGCCGACGGGATTGCCCAGGTCAAGCTCATAGACGCCACGCCCATCGGCATTAACGTCCGTTCCACCGTTGCCACCTATGCCAATGTTCATGATGAACTTCGGAAAATATTTGCCAGAACACCGGATGCCAGACGGCTGGGCTATAAAGCAGGAGATTTTTCCTACAATACGGGAAAGCTGCGCTGCCCGGTGTGCGACGGCACAGGTGAAATCAGTCTGGACGTACAGTTTTTGCCTGATGTGGACATTCCGTGTCCGGAATGCCGGGGCTCCCGCTATGCCAAAGAGGCAGTCAGTGTGAAATACAAAAACAGGGAAGGCGGGGAGTATGCGCTGCCCGAGCTGATGGATATGGATGTCCGTACGGCGCTGAAAGTCTGCGCGGATATGAAGGTAGTCTGCCAGAGATTACAGATTTTGCGGGAACTGGGATTGGGATACCTGACTCTGGGGGAAGAAACCCCAAGTCTTTCGGGCGGGGAAGCCCAGCGTCTGAAGCTGGCAAGTGAAATGGGAAAAGCTCAGTCGGACACGGTTTTTGTTTTTGACGAGCCTACCATTGGTCTGCATCCGCTGGATGTGCGGAGCCTTCTGGGAATTTTTCAGACATTGATGGAACATGGCGCTACCGTAATCGTGATTGAGCATGATCTGGATGTGATACGCAACGCCGATTATATTATTGATATGGGGCCGGGCGGCGGCTCAGATGGTGGCCGGATTGTCGTCTCCGGGACGCCGTCGGATATCAAAGCAGCTCCACAGAGCTATACCGGAAAATATCTATAATAGCCGCGGGACGATATTGTGAAGTGTACAGTCCGGTACTGTCAAAATCGGGCGCTGAAAAAGCAGAACGTATTTTCTTACAAAAATGTAAGAATTCCTAAGGAAAATGTAAGCCAATTCGATGGCAGCGCATTTTCCTTTTTGGTATAATACTATTATAGGGTTCGTGAAACGGTTCCTATAATCACAAGATTACAAGGAAGGTGTTGACAGAAGATGAAGAAAACGATGAAAGGTCTTTGTAAGCTGCTGCTTTTTCTGATGTTTCTTTTGCTGGTACTGTTTTTCATTGCGGCAGCTTATTTTGGCATTAAGGGATACAATATGTACCGTGAGACGGCAAAAGAAACTCCGGTCAGCGAGCTGACAGAATCCATCCGCGGCATGGATGAGTTTACGGAATATGAGGAACTGCCGGAAATCTATGTGGAGGCCGTAATTTCTGTAGAGGACAAGCGCTTTTGGGATCATAATGGCGTGGATTATCTGGCGATCGGACGGGCTGTCTGGAACGATCTTCGTACCCTTTCTTTTGCGGAGGGCGGCAGTACCATTACCCAGCAGTTAATGAAAAACGAGTATTTTACCCAGGAAAAAAAGCTGGAACGGAAGGTTGCGGAAGTATTTGCGGCCTGGGATTTGGAAAAGGAATGCAGCAAAAAAGAGATTTTTGAACTGTATGTCAATACAATCTATTTCGGCAGTGGGTATTATGGGATTCACGACGCGGCGGAGGGTTATTATGGAAAAGAGCCATCCGAACTGACCGATTATGAAGCGGTCATGCTGGCTGGTCTGCCAAATGCCCCTTCGGCGTACTCGCCGGATACCAATCCGGAACTGGCCAGACAGCGTATGCGGCAGGTATTGGACAGAATGGTGGAATGCGAGGCCATTTCACAGGAAGAAGCAGATGAAATATTTGCGGGAGAATAGTGACAGTGTGGATTAGCTGTGCCTGTCATGCATAATAACCCAACATTTACAAATACTAGAAACACAAAGTCGCCTCTTCCAAAAGAGAAACGGGGAACTGTAAGGTAAGACTGGAAAATTTGTAATATGGAGGAAAAAACAGCATATGAAAGCAACAGGAATTGTGCGTCGGATTGACGACCTTGGCCGGGTGGTCGTACCCAAGGAAATCCGCAGAACATTACGAATTCGCGAGGGAGACCCGCTGGAAATATTTACGGACCGGGAGGGAGAGATTATTCTGAAGAAATATTCCCCCATCGGGGAATTAGGACAGTTTGCCGGACAGTATGCGGAGGCTCTGGCCCAGACCAGCGGCTGCCTGGTGTGTATCACGGACCGGGACCATGTGATTGCGGCCGCCGGTGGCGGAAAGAAGGATTTTGAGGGCAAGCCCATCAGCAGGGAGCTTGAGAGCGCTATTGAGGAGCGGGAGACCTTTCTTGCTGCCAGGGACGAGAAATCTTTTCTGAAGGTCACACTGGATGACAAGGAGGAGCACCAGGCCCAGGTGGTCAGCACCATTATCTGTGAGGGGGATGCCATCGGTTCCGTGATTCTTTGTCAGAAGGACGAGAAAGAAAAGATGGGGGATACGGAGATGAAGCTGGCCCAGGTGGCGGTGGGATTTTTAAGCCGGCAGATGGAGCAGTAGGCAGCCGGGCGGATATTTTTTCCCAGGAAAAGCGAAAGTAGTTGAAGCGGGATTTGAAGAAAAGGAAAAACACGATAGACCTTATATGGAAGAGGCAGCGCTTCCGATATAAGGTCTTTTTGATATGGAAGGAATTGCTTTTTTGGATAGAAAAATAGTGGGTAATATGGTAAAATAATGAATGGACGAAAGAAGAAAAGAATAAGGCAATCATTTCCAGGATTATTAAGGATACGGTAGATGCCGGAATGATAAAATTAGCAGATGAGAATGCGGCACCTAAAATGCGTCGCTATATTCCCTATTGGGCATAATTTTTAGTTGACGGGTAGTTGATGATGGAGGGAAAAAATGAGGTAATATTTGTCTGAAATCCCGTAAATAAAGGAATTGTTTTTGTATAGTTTAGTTGATAGCATATCAAATGAGGAATGAAAAGAAAGGCGCGCCCCATGTCAGAGACATTCATAAGAACAGAACTCCTGCTGGGAGAAGAAGGAATAGAAACACTTAGCCGGGCCACCGTGGCTATCTTCGGAATCGGAGGCGTGGGCGGCTATGTGGCGGAGGCGCTGGCACGAAGCGGCGTGGGGGCTTTTCTTCTGGTGGACAAGGATGTGATCAGCGCTTCCAATATCAACCGCCAGATCATCGCTACCACCAGGACCGTGGGCAGAGCCAAGACAGAGGTTATGAGGGAACGGATTCTGGACATAAATCCCGAGGCAAGGGTGGAGGCGCAAAACTGCTTCTTTCTGCCGGAAAACGCAGATGATTTTGACTTTTCGGCCTACAGCTACGTGGTGGATGCCGTGGACACGGTCACTGCCAAGCTGGAGCTGGTGCTGCGAGCCAAAGAGGCGGGCGTCCCGATTATCTCCAGTATGGGCGCAGGCAATAAGCTTGACCCCACCAAATTTCAGGTGGCGGATATCTACGAGACCTCCGTCTGTCCCCTGGCCCGGGTGATGCGCCGGGAACTGAAAAAGCGGAATATCGAGAGACTGAAGGTGGTCTATTCCACGGAAGAAGCTTTGACACCTCAAAAAATCCTTTCAGACGATTCAAAGCGGGTCATTCCCGGAAGCGTGGCTTTCGTGCCCTCCGTGGCGGGGCTGATCATAGCCGGCGAGGTGGTGAAGGATTTAACCGCCAATGCCCGCCGGTGAGGCAGTCGGAACGCTGGTTGGAGTGCATTGGCAGATGCAAACAAGCAGGATTTATACTTTCGAAAGGGGTCTCTATGAATTTTCTAAGTATTTTTGATGTAATCGGTCCAAATATGATCGGACCCTCCAGCTCCCATACGGCTGGCGCAGTGTCCATGGCCCTTCTGGCCCGGAAAATGTGTCCTGCGCCCATTGAAAAAGTGACCTTTACCCTGTATGGGTCCTTTGCCAGAACCTACCGGGGCCATGGGACAGATAGGGCACTGCTGGGCGGAATTCTGGGCTTTACCACGGACGACCCGAAGATTCGGGACTCCTTTTTGCTGGCAGAGCAGGCAGGGCTGGAATATACTTTTGCCGTAGATGAGGAAACGGTGACGGACCATCCCAATACGGCTGACATGGACATTCTCTGTGAGGACGGATACCGGTTATCGGTGCGGGGGGTGTCCGTGGGCGGCGGAAAGGTGAAGATTGTTCGTATTAATCAGATTGACGTGGAATTCACCGGCGAGTACAGCACACTGATTGTGCGTCAGACCGATAAGCCGGGGGTGGTGGCCCATATCACCCAGTGCCTGAGCCACTACGATGTCAATATTGCGTTTATGCGGATGTTTCGGGAGGATAAAGGGGCTACGGCCTACACGGTGGTGGAGTCGGACGAGACAATCCCGGACAGGATTTTGGAGGAAATAAAGCGCAACCCCTATGTGCATGAACTGATGCTGATACAGATATAGATATAGGGCCTTGGAATCCCAAAGTGGAAGCACTCTTGGAAAGCCAGGTAGACATAAGAAGACCATAGTTTTATTGTTAAGTGTTGCCGACAGACAAAGGAACGGAGAACAGGATGGATTTTAGAAACGGACAGGAATTGTTGGAATTGTGTGAAAAGTACGGACAGCCCATATCGGAGGTCATGCTGGAGCGGGAAATTCACTGCGGAAATCTGACTCACCGGCAAATAGAAGAAAGACTGAACAGGGTCATGGATATCATGCGCGCGTCTGCCCATGCGCCTCTGACAAAGCCCAGAAAATCCATAGGAGGGCTTATCGGCGGGGAAGCGAAGCTGGTTCATGACCATGGCACATCCGCGGCAAATGTGACCGGGAGCATTTTGTCCAAAGCAATCGCCTACAGCATGGCGGTTCTGGAAGTGAATGCCTCCATGGGTCTGATTGTAGCGGCACCCACGGCAGGTTCCTCCGGCGTCGTTCCGGGGGCGCTTCTGGCAATCGCTGAGGAGAAAGGTCTCTCCGACCGGGTGCTGAAGTCGGGTCTGTTGAATGCCAGCGCCGTCGGGTATCTTCTCATGCGCAATGCCTCGGTGTCCGGGGCGGAGGCTGGCTGCCAGGCGGAGGTGGGATCGGCCTCGGCAATGGCTGCCGGCGCCGTTGTGGAAATGCTGGGAGGTACGCCGGGGATGTGCCTCCACGGGGCGTCTCTGGCCCTGTCCAATCTGCTGGGCCTGGTCTGCGACCCCATTGCCGGGCTGGTGGAAGCCCCCTGCCAGAGCCGCAACACAGTGGGGGTCGCCAATGCCATTACCTGCGCGGAACTGGCCCTCTCCGGTGTGACAAGCCTGATTCCCTTTGACGAGATGGCGGAAGCCATGTATCAGGTTGGCACCTGCCTCCCGGCTAAGCTGAGGGAGACAGCTATGGGAGGCGCGGCAGCCACACCCACCGGCTGCGCCCTCTGCCACAGAGACAAGAAGGAATCTTAATCCTGTCTGTTATAGGTTGGATCCAGTTCCTCTTTTTCCTGCTCGGAAAGGTTATCCCAATCAGAGCTATTGTCAGTCCCGGACCGGAGCGGGAGAAAGAGGTGCCACACACCGTCAATGCAAACCGGAATTGTGTTGTCCGTCCCACGCCGATAAGGAAGTATATCATTTTTTTATGAAAAATGGGAAAATAGCAGTCTAAAGTTTGGAAAAGGTGGTTGTTGCGTCTTAAAAGGCGTGATAAACTATAGTAAACGACAAATAAATTTGCCGTTTACTATAGCCCTCCAGAACAGGGAGAGTGGGGGTATCTAGGATTATGGTATCAGTAAGGAAGGTGAGTGCAGTGACCAAAAAAAATGTTAACAACATACCGGTAAATAAAGTAGTACAGAATTATTCGGCGGAAGCAAAACGAATATTCGGAAATAAATTAAGAGCAGTTATACTTTATGGTTCTTATGCAAGAGGCGATTTTGAACCGGATAGCGATATAGATATTATGGTACTGCTGGATATTCCTGTCGAACAGTTACCGGAAGCAAGAAAAAAAATGCGTGTCACCGCAAATGCATTGGATATGGAATATGACTGTGTAATTTCATCCATTTTTCAGTCATATGATGTATTTGAAGATTACAAGTCGGCGTCACCTTTTTACCAGAATATTGAAAAGGATGGTGTGCTGATTGGATAGTAATATTGGGAAGAAAAAGGAGTATGCTTCTTATCGTCTGGAACGGTCACGGGAGGAATATGAAACAGCCATAGATATGTTGAGGGATAAGCATTTTAGGGCTGCAAATAATCGCGCATATTATTCTATATTTCATGGAATGAGAGCCGTACTCGCTTTTGATGGATTTGACAGCAAAAAGCATAGTGGTATCATAGCATATTTCCGCAAGGAATATATTAAGACGGGAATATTTGATAGTGAAATATCAGATATAATCGGGGAGGCTTTTGAAATAAGGAATGCCTCTGATTATGATGATATGTATATTGCTACAGAGAAAGAGGCTTTGGAGCAGATTGAAAGGGCCGGGCATTTCCTGGATGTGATATCCGTATATGTAAAGGAGAAGGCCGGTGAAGAACGATGAAGATACTCCATATGGCGGACGTCCATCTAGGCATGGAGCCCTTCAAGGACAGGGAATGCGGCGCGGGAATGGGCCAAAGGATATGGGACGCTTTTGCGGAGGCGTTGGAGGCGGCTGAGCGGGGGCAGGTGGATCTAATATTGATTGCGGGGGATCTGTTTCACCGGCAGCCCTTGAAGCGGGAGCTCAAGGAGGTCAACGCGCTGTTTGGGGAGCTGACCCGGGCCAGGGTGGTGCTGATGGCGGGAAATCATGACTATCTCTCGAAAAATTCCGCCTACCGTGGGTTTCCCTGGAATGAAAATGTGTATATGTTTCCCTCGGAGGAGTGGGCATATTTTGAGTTCCCGGAACTGGGGGTTACGGTGTACGGCTTCAGCTACGAACACCGGGAGATACGGGAGGCCCGCTACGACAGCGTTGCAAAGCTGCCAAACCGGGGCCTGCATATTTTGCTGGCCCATGGCGGGGACGAGAAGCATATCCCCATGGGGCTTGGGCAGTTAAAGCAGCTCTCCATGGATTACATTGCCCTGGGCCATGTTCACAAGCCCCGGCAGCTTCTGGAGAACCGGATTGTCATGGCCGGCGATTTACAGCCATTGGAGCACCAGGATGTGGGGCCCAGGGGGTATTGGATCACGGAGTTTAAAAAGGGCGAAGCCCGCACGGCCTTCTATCCCATTCGAGGCTGTGAGGTGGTGGAGCTGGAGATTTCGCCGGAGGAGAGCTTAGGCAGCCGGCAGCTTCTTGCGCAGGCCCGCCAGCGGCTACAGACGCTTGCGCCCTATCAGCTTGGAAAAATTTTATTGACGGGGACCTATGATCCGGAGATGGAGCCGGATGTGGAGGCCCTGGAGGAACTTCCCCGGGTGGTGGCGGTGGAAAAATTATGGAAACCGAATTATGACTTTGAAAAGCTGAAGGGGGAGTACCGGGGGCAGATTGTGGAACGGTATATCCGCAAGCTGCAGGGACTGCCCCAGGACGAGGTAACCAGGCGGGCCCTGCAGCTGGGGATAAGCGCATTGCTGGGGAATACGCTGGAGTAGAAACTTACGATTCTAATATCCATTTGCCTCTCGTAAAATCGGGAAAAGCCACCGGCGCTGAGCCTGCCGCGATGGATTGCTCGGACAAGGCGGTCACCGCCATCCAGGTGGCGGCGTCGTAGACGTCCACGGGCATGGGCTTGCCGTTTCTTAAGCAGTCAAAGAAAATCTGGAATTCCAGCCAGTCCATCCCGTCGTGTGTGCCCTGTACCCCTTCTTCCAGATACCGCTTCCATACCGGGTGGTCGTATTCTTCCGTATAGTCCTCAGCGTTTCCGGCCTTTTCCTTCCTCCAGGTAAAATCAAACTTGATATCCTCTTCCCGGTCCAGAAATACGGAATCGGTTGCCTCTTCGTACATTCCCTTTGTTCCCCGCACGGTAAAGCCGCGGCTGTAAAACCGGGGAAGGGTTGTATCAAGGGTCAGAGTGATGGTTTCCCCGTGGGCGCATTTTATCACGGTGGTGATGATATCCCCCTGGGTGAATACCGCCTTTTTCAAAGTCTCATCCTCCGGCTTGTGGGTCAGAATATATTCGTGAAGCCCGGCGGCCTTGGAGGCCGTTGAGGTCAGGGAGATCAGACGGTTTCCGTGATTGATATTCAACACTTTGGCGATGGGGCCCAGCTCGTGGGTGGGATAATTCTCCAGATTCCGGTTTAAATAGTTCCGCAGGCGATAGTGCCTGTTTTCTTTTCCGAAAGAAATCTCCTGCCGCAGGTCATGCTGATATCCTCCGGCACAGTGGACAATCTCCCCAAACAGACCCTGCTTCACCATGTTGAGCACCATCATTTCCCGGCGGCCAAAACAGCAATTTTCCAGGAACATAAAGGGAGTGCCGGTCTGCTCATAGGCATCCACAAGCCGCCAGCAGTCCTCCAGGGTGTAGGCGCCGCCCACCTCCAGGGCAACGGCTTTCCCGGCCAGCATGGCACATACGGCAATGTCCACGTGGGATTCCCAGGCGGTGGCGATCACCACGGCCTCCACCCCGGGATTGTCGATCACCTTTTTATAGTCCGTCTCACAGGCGGGGGCGCTCTGGCCGGCTGCGGTCACCGCTTCGGCTCCCGCTCTTGCCCGATCCTCATAGGTATCGCATACGGATACCACGGAGACATTTTCCATGGCAAGCACCACTGTCTTTAACAGGCTAATTCCCCGTCCGCCCAGACCGATAAAACCAATATTTACGTTACGCATATCAAACCGCTCCTCTTTACAAAATATTTTTATATGTTACAATAAGCACATGATACAATATCTGTTTTCATATTACAATTTGATTTTAGACATAAAATGTATGATTTTGGCTACAATTGTTTTACTGGTTTGGTAAATGCGCTACCAATCAAAGCGTGGACAGTGACGGATTTGGGACAGGAAGGAGAGCGCCATGTATCTGGGACAGAATTTTAAGAAGGAAGCGGTTGCGTACGAAGCCTTTTCCGCAGAAAAATGCCTGGAGTTAAGCTGTTTCTTTACCGCCTTTTTGGCGGACTATGACTGCGGTTACCAGTTTGAGGGAGAAATGCATGACTTTTGGGAGGTATTCTGCGTCCTTGAGGGGAATGTCTGTGTGAGCGCAGACGAGCGGATCGTCCACCTTACCGGGGACGACGTGATTTTTCATAAGCCCATGGAGCTCCACCGCTTCCGAATCGAGCATGACAGGCCGGTGTCTGTTTTTATCATGTCCTTTGCCGCCGAGGGCCCCGCCATGAAAAGCCTTGAAAACTGTGTTCTGCACCTTTCCCCGGAGCAGAAACGAAATCTTTACCAGGTGATTTCTTTTTTGCGGGAAAATCTCCATTCCTTCAAGCCTTTTTCGGAGAGCGTGGCCATTTTGGAAAAAAACGCTCTGGGTTTCCAGCAGTTTACCTGTCTGGTGGAGCTGTTTCTGCTGTCCGCGGCGGCGGAGAGAGGCAGGATTTTAGCGTCCCCGGACTTGCCGGAGACTGTGGTGTATCGGGAAGCGGTGAAGATCATGGAAAAGCGTGTAGGAGAATGGCCCGGTGTGCGGGAGATTGCCGCAGACTGCCATGTGAGCGCCAGCTATCTGAAGAATATTTTTCGGAAATACGCAGGCCTTGGGGTCCATCAATATTTTCTGAAAACAAAGATCATACGGGCCTCCCGTATGCTGAAGGAGGGAAAAAGCGTGTCCGATACAGCGTCGGCACTGGCCTTTTCCAGCCCCAATTATTTCAGCATTGTTTACAAGCGGGAGACGGGGGTGACCCCCACGGAATACCGGAAATCGGGACTTTTGAAAATGAACGGGCAGGAGGCGGAAATGCATGTACATAAAGAAGGCACAGATTGACAATTTTGGGAAATTTCATCACAAAACCATTTCCTTTTCTCCGGGGCTGAACGTGGTATACGGAGAAAATGAGAGCGGGAAATCTACTCTCCACAGCTTTCTCAAAGGCATGCTGTTCGGCCTTGAAAAGCAGCGGGGGCGTGGAGCGCTTGTCGGAGAATATCAGAGGTACGAGCCCTGGAATACGGCCTCCTATTTTGCGGGAAGTCTGGAATTTTCCGTGGCGGGGAAGGATTTTGTCATAGAGCGGAATTTTTACCACAGGGAAAAGACCGTGCGGCTGTATAACCGGCAGGATGGGGAGGAGCTGTCCGTGGAGCATGGGGATCTGGAGGTACTCTTGGGCGGTGTGGGTAAGATTTTTTATGAAAATACCTGCTGTATTGCCCAGGCGGCGGTAGCCTGCGAGGAGAGCTTCGGCAGGGAGTTAAACCGGGAGCTTTCCAATCGGGTCCATGGCGGAGAGTCCGGTATCGATGTGGAGAAGGCTGTCCGCATGTTGGAGCAGAAGCAGAAACAGACGGAGCAGAAGCAAAAAAGCTGTCTCTTAAAAAAGCAGGAGCGGATGAAACGGCTGCAGTGGGAGCAGGAGCTGTTGGCGGAGGAGGCGGAGCAGCTTCGGCAGAGGATTGCGGCGGTTGACAAGGAGTCGAATCTGGCTGATGGATGGCCGGTATCTGAGGGAGAGCGGCGGCGAGAATGGGACGGCACCGGGGAAGAAGCAGAGAGACGGAGCGAACGGGACGAAAGCCAGAGGGAGCCGGACGGGTTCCTCTGGCGGATTCCCGTGATCGGTTGGATCCTGCGCTTCTTCTGGCGGCTGTTTCACCCGAAAGCGAGAAATGCAAGACAGAAAGAAGCAGATACGGGACACAGTGAAGGGGGACGGCAGGCGCAGGATAGAAGGCTTTTGCAGGAGGAAGAGCAGCAGCGGCGGACCGCAAAAGCCTCCATGGGGAAAGTGCTGGAGGAACAGCTGCAGGAAAAGGAGAGCCGCCTTCTCAATGTGCAGGAAGAGATGACAGAAGCGTTGGGCCTCACACCCCAGGAACGGGAACTTGAAACCGAGCTTAAGAGCGTCCGTCTGGCCCGGGAGGTGCTGGAGCAGGTGGCAGCGGAGAGCTACCAGGAGGGCCGGGATGATATTCAGGCGGCGGTGGCGGAAATTTTTTCCGGTATCACCGGAGGAAAATATGACCGGCTGGAGGTGACGGAGGAGGGCGAGGTATTCCTCTATGCAGGCCGGGAAAGGCAGTTGAGGCCCTGGCAGCTGAGCCGGGGCGCTATGGAGCAGTTGTATTTTGCCCTGCGTCTGGGGACGGGGCGCTGTCTGATGGAGGAGGAGCCCATGCCGGTGCTGCTGGATGAGACCTTCTGCGCCTACGACGACCTGCGGCTTGAGAGAACCCTGCGGTGGCTGGCGGAGCAGAAGGAGCAGATGATACTGTTTACCTGTCAGAGGCGGGAACTGAATCTGCTGGAGGAGTTGGGGATAGCGCATCACCGGATTTTTCTGTCCGGTTCCGCGCGAATTCCGTGGGAGAGCACATGGTAAACCGTTTGAAAACCACCGCAAAATAGCTGCTGTTGTCAAAGCTTAGAAGGGCTGCCACTTCCGTTACGGTCCGTCCTTCCAGAAGGAGAGGCTTGGAAGCTTCTATTTTTTCATAGTTGATAAACTGGCGCGGGGCGAATCCAACCTGGTTTTTGAACTTCTGCTTGAACTGGGACGTGGACAGATGAGCGATTTTTGCCAGTTCATCCAGAGAGATTTCTTCCCGGATATGTCGGCGGATGTAGGTTACGGTCCGCTGGATATCCGGGGTCAGCTTATACGTGGAGCTCTTCTGATATTCGATCAGTTTATAGAGCAGGAGCGTAAGATACTGTCCGGCCAGGTGGGGATTGCTTTCCCGGACACAGGAATCAAAGGCGGATTTTATCAGGGGATAGATATCCTTACTGTCCGTATGAAACAAAGGGGTGTCAAACTGCTTTAAGTCAGCCAGCAGATCCGCCGCGGCGGAAGGATTCAGATACAGCAGATTTCCGGGAGTGTCCTCCAGCTGAAACCAGTACATTTTGCAGACGGAAAGTGGCAGGGAATTGGTGCTGTGTACCTGGTTTGGCATGGTGATAAACACATCTCCCCCACTCAGCCTGTAATCGGTATTGTCAATGGAAAAATTGGCGGAACCTGAGGCGATATACACAATTTCAAAGCAATCTCTGTGAAAATGAGGGGACAGGGAACCCGTGGCGCTGGTGATGGTCTGCTTGCCAAAAAGGTGCAGGGCGGGAATCCGTGTCTCCTTACTTGTCAGTACATGGTAGTTTTTTTGGACACAGTAAGTCTCCTTCATTTCGATGGCATGTTCCATAAGAATACTCCCTTCAAAACCATTAAATTTGTACGAAGTTTAAATTCGATTGCAATATAAAAACGATAATACTAAAATGGATTATATCAGAAACGCAAGCAAAATGGAATAGAAAAAGGAAAGGCGGAGAGGAATTAAATGAGCGGCAGAGAACTTGTAAATGCAACTCTGGAATTTCGTAACAAAAGCGGGAGAGCGCCCCGGCAGCTTTGGACGCTTCCCTGGGCGGAGTGGAATCACGGAGATATGATAGAAAAGATTCGGCAGGATTTCCCAAGTGATTTCGGCGGCGCGCCCTGCATTTTGAAGGAGGCTACAATCGAGGAAGGGGATCCTTACCGGAATGGCATTTACCGAGACCCCTGGGGGTGTCTTTTTACCAACATTCACGAGGGTGTCATTGGCGAGGTGAAGGACCCTCTGGTGAAGGATGACGACTGGGAGGATGTGGAGAACGTACATATCCCGCGGGAATGGCTGGATTTTGATAGGGAGGCGGTAAATGACTATTGCCGGAACACAGATCTGTTTGTGATGTGCGGCTGCTGTCCCAGGCCCTTTGAACAGCTTCAGTTTATCCGCAAGACCGAGAATCTGTACATGGATCTGATGGAGATTCCGGACAAGCTGCGGGAATTTATGAAAACCATGCATGCTTTTTACTGTGAGCTTCTGGAGGAGTGGGCGAAAACCGAGGTGGACGCCTTAAATTTCATGGACGACTGGGGTGCCCAGAACAGCCTGCTGATTCATCCCAACCTGTGGAGAGAGCTGTTCAAGCCCATGTATCGGGACTATATTGACATCGCCAAACGGCACGGCAAGAAGATATTCATGCATTCCGACGGTTATATTCTGGATATTCTTCCGGATCTGGCGGACATGGGGTTAGACGCCATCAATTCCCAGATTTTCTGCATGGGCGTGGAGAAGCTGGCGCCGCTGGCCGGAAAAATCACTTTCTGGGGTGAGATGGACCGTCAGCACCTGCTGGTGGAAGGAACCACCGAGGACATCCGGAATGCCGTGAAGAAGGTTCGGGAAACATTGTGGAAAGACGGCGGCTGCATTGCCCAGTGCGAGTTCGGACCGGGGGCAAAGCCGGAAAATGTATATGAGATGTTTAAGGCCTGGCAGGAGTAGGGGAAGGCTGCCGGCTTCCGTGAAAGGCTGCGGAGAAAAACGCGGAATTTTACGGGAAAACAGAAAATGAGAGAAAATAAAGCAGGAAAGACCGTCAGCAATGGCGGTTTTTCCCTGTTGTTTTGGATGATTGTTAAAAAAGTGGGAGAAAGCTAAAAATAATAGTTGAAAAAGTCAAAGGGATATAAGAAAATGAAGGAAACAGTAATGTTTGTCAATCAGAGAATTCCTGTTTACATAATTCTTTTATTTTAAAAGGAGAGACAAAAATATGCTGGAAAAAGTAGAACGATGGGGAAAATTGCCCAACATCACGAAGCGGAAGGAACGTCTCGCGGCAGAGATAAAATTTGCCTGGCAGCTTGCTCAGAACGTGGACAGCAGCTGGCTCCCTCTGGTGGAGCAGGCCATGGAGCGGGTTGGGTCGGCAGAGAAGAGCGGTGACTGGAGTGAGTCGCTGGTGGCCGGGGTGGAGGAGCTTTTGTTCCCCATGGCGGCGGCAGCAAAGGAGTATCGTATCATCTGTCCGGCTCATGCCCATATCGACATGAACTGGCAATGGTCCTACGACGAGACGGTCACCACAACCCTGGATACCTTTGAGACTATGCTGGACATTTTAGAGGAATATCCGGAATATAAATTTTCCCAGTCCCAGGCTTCGGTTTATCGGATCGTGGAAGAGTATGCGCCCTATATGCTGGAGAAGATCCGCAAGTATGTGAGGGAGGGACGCTGGGAGGTGACGGCCTCCACCTGGGTGGAAGCGGATAAAAATATGCCTGTGGGAGAGAGCTTTGCCCGCCATGCCCTGTATACCAAATCCTATCTGGCGGATCTGCTGGGGATTGATCCGGACAGCCTGAACATTGACTTTGAACCGGATACCTTCGGACACAGCCGCCATGTTCCCGAGATGGATGAGAAAGCCGGCGTGAAGTATTACTACCATTGCCGGGGGAACGACGGCGGACCCTGGCTGTACCGCTGGAAAAGTCCCTCCGGAGCGGAGCTGATGGTGTACCGGGATCCCTTCTTTTATCTGGGCTATGTGGGGACGAATATTGCGGATTCTGTTTTGGATATGGCAAAGTCCACGGGCTTAAAGACCGTACTTCGGGTGTACGGCGTGGGGGACCACGGCGGCGGACCCACCAGACGGGATGTGGAACTGCTTCTGGAGATGGGAACCTGGCCGATTTTCCCGGAGATCCGCATGGGGACCTTCGGAGAATATTTCCGGGAGGCAGAGAAGGTCCGCGACAGCTTGCCGATACTGGATGAGGAAATTAACTTTATCTGCGACGGCTGCTATTCCTCCCAGAGCCGTATCAAGGCGGGAAATATCCGCAGCGAGCGCTTCCTGCGGGAGGCGGAGACCTGGACGGCCTTTGCCGGTCAGAGTGCAGGATTTCAAAAGGACTATCGCAGGGCATGGGAGAAGGTGCTGTTTAACCAGTTTCATGATATCCTCACCGGCTCCGGCGTGCAGGCCACCCGGGAGTACGCCTGCGGACAGTATCAGGAAGTGGAGGCGGATACTAAGGCAGGAAAGAAACAGGCGCTCTTAAGTCTTGCGAGGCAGATAGACACCTCACAGCTTACGGATGCGGCCGGACAGGGAACCATGTTTTCTTCCGGGAGCAGCCAGAAGGAAAACATACTTTCCGCCGGGGCGGGTCATTGCCAGCCGGAGGGGAAAACAGGTGAAAACCGGATCTATCATTTATTTAACAGCAGTCAGGAGCCATTCAGCGGCGGAGCGGAGATTTATGTCTGGGATTATGAAAAGGACCCCGGGAAAATCAGCTTTCTGGACGATAAGGGGAATAGCTTAAAGAGCCAGCTTTTGGAGCATGGGGGCTATTGGGGCCATATATACGATAAATTCCTGGTGGCTGTGGACATTCCGGCCTATGGCTATACCACGGTGGTGACAAAGCAGCTTCCCGTAACCAGCCTGGAGCCCGGCTATGTGAAGGAAACGCGCCGTCAGCATGAGGAGACCTTCCTCCTGGAAAATGACTACGTCAGGGCCGTGATCGACCCGTTAAGCGGGGCAGTTGTCTCTTTTGTGGACAAACGCGCCGGTCAGGAAAAGCTGGACGCGGGCCGGGGCGGAGCCAGACTTTGCGTCATTGATGAGGCCAATCATAAGTCCATCACAAACTGGAATACCAGTATGAGCTCCTGGTTTGTGGGAAGGCACAAGAAAGTGGAGCCTGTCACGGAGGACGTGGAGCTGACGCCCGGCGTTACCGGCAGCCTTCGCAATTCCGTAAAAATGAAAGGAAAACTCCGGGACAGCAGCTTTGTGCTGGAGATCGGACTGGATAAGGACAGCAGGGATCTGGATTTTACGCTGGAATGCGACTGGCGGGAATTTGGCGATTCCGAGGGAAGAATTCCGTCCCTTGCCTTTGTGGTGCCCCTTCTGGAGCAGAAGGAGGAGTATCTCTATGATGTTCCCTTTGGAGCAGAGCGGCGGGGGCCCCTTCATCTGGACCGGCCGGCCAACTCCTTTGTGGCGACGGCCAACGGTATGATGATGATAAGCGAGGCGCGCTACGGCTTCCGGTGCGTGGATGACAGCATTTGCTTGAAGCTTCTTCGAAGCTCCACGGAGCCGGACCCCATCCCGGAAATCTGTATCCACAAGATGATGTTCGCCCTGTCTTTGCCGGAAGAGCAGGAGGCGGATGCGCTGCTTCGAAAGGCCCAGGCAAAATATGCGGGCATTTCGGTACTTTCCGGACGTTGCCACCAGGGAACATTGCCTGCGGCGGGAGCCTTTTTGAAGCATGGGGGAGCGGCGGTGATTTCCGCTGTGAAGACTGCGGAATACGTGCCGGGCGCCTGGACGCTGCGGCTCTATGAGGTGTCGGGGCAGAATTCGGAGGAGAAACTAACCTTCCCGCAGCCGGTGAAAGGTGCCTGGGTGGTGGATACCACGGAGAAGCATATTCTGTCGGAATTACAGTGCCAGGGAAATGAGGTTCTGCTGCAGGCACTGCCTTATCAGGTGATGACGGTGCTTGTGGAATTTAAGTGATGGAAAATCACATTGTCCCGGGAAAAACGGAAATGAGTATTTTCCCAAACAGGAAGGAGTGAGCCGAGTGGCAAGAGATAATATCCTGCTGATTACCACGGACCAGCAGAGGTTTGACACCATCAACGCCTGGGGAAATCAAAGTATTTTTACGCCCCATCTGAATTATATGGCCGCGGTGGGGATCAGCTTTCCCAACTGCTATGCGGACTGTCCCATCTGCGTGCCGTCCAGGACCACGATCATGACGGGGCGCAGAGGCTATGAGAGCGGAGTGATCTCCAATGTCAGCCACGAGGCCGTTATGCGGCAGGATACGGAGCGCGGGCTGACGCTGCCGGCGCTGCTTACAAAGGCGGGCTATCAGACCTGCGCCAAGGGAAAAATGCATTTTCAGCCTGCCAGGGCCTGCTACGGGTTTGAACAGATGCGCCTTCCCCTGGATTACATGCGGGAATATGACGGAAAGAAGGACAGCGCCAGGCCGAAGGTGCACGGCGTGGGGGAGTGTGAGATGGAGCCGGTGATCTCCACGGTGGACACCAAGGACAGCATCACTACCTGGATCGCCGATGAGATCATTGATTTTCTGGAGACCAGGGACCCGCTGCGCCCCTTCTTTCTGTGGGGGAGCTTTACCAAGCCTCATCCGCCCTTTGACCCCTGCCGGGATTACTGGGCGCTGTACGAGGGGATCTCTATGCCGGAGCCGGTGTACGGGGACTGGTCTGAGATCCTGGAACAGACGCCCCAGGGCTTTCTGGCGGGCTGCTATGAGAATACTAATCTGCACCTGTTTGGAAAGGAGCAGTTACAGGCAGTCCGCCGGGCTTACTATGCCATGATTACCCAGGTGGATTATGAGCTGGGACGGATTCTGGCCGTTTTACGGGAACAGAAGCTGGATGAAACTACCTGGATCATTTTCACCTCGGACCATGGGGAAATGCTGGGGGACCACCACATGTCCCAGAAAAATCTGTTTTTCGAGGGCTCGGCTCATGTCCCGCTGTTTGTTGTGCCTCCCCAGGGGAGAATGGCGGCCCGGACGGAGAAGAACCTGGCGGAGATCTCGGACCTCTATCCCACCATTCTTCACATGGCAGGGGTCCCGGTGCCGGAGCACGCAAGGGGGAAGAATCTGCTGGAACCCCTTGCGGAAAACCGTATTTTCTACGGGAACAGCCTGGACAGCCATTTCTGCGTGATGGAGGATGGGGTGAAGCTGGTCTACTCGGCCAGGGGAGACCACACGCTGCTGTTTGATTTAAAAACCGACCCCATGGAGCGGAAAAATCTGGCTGAGAAGCCGGAATGGCAGGAGAAGAAGCGGCGGCTGTGGAAGCTGCTTTTAGACCACACCGGGAAGACCCGGTCCCAGGTGCTGGAGCCGGTGGACAGGGAGGAGCCTGACTGCCCGGAAGCTAAATTCCGTTTTAAGACCATCCCGGCGCCCCGCTTCCCGGGGGATATGCCGGGCCGCTGGTTCGGCTTTCACTGTAAGGATTACAGTGTGGATACCTTTCACTGAAAAAAGGAGGATGACCATGAAGAAACAGATACCAAAATCCCTTCAGAACATGATCGATGTGGTGCGGGAGCATTTCCCGGAGGACGAGGGAATGGTGAAGCTTTTTGAAAACTGCTATACCAACACCCTGGACACCACGGTGAAGCGGAAAGAGGACGGCACCACCTACGTGATCACCGGGGACATCCCGGCCATGTGGCTTCGGGACTCGGTGGCCCAGGTGCGGCCTTATCTGATCCCCGCCAGGGAGGATACGGACATTGCGGATATGTTGGTGGGGCTGGTGAAACGGCAGATGTTTTACATCAACTACGACGCTTACGCCAACGCCTTCAACGAGGAGCCAAACGGCGCCTGCTGGGAGAAGGACGAGACGGAGATGGGGCCTTATATCTGGGAGCGGAAATACGAGATCGATTCCCTGTGCTATCCCCTGCAGCTTGCTTATCTCATTTGGAAAAATACAGGCCGTACCGACCAGTTTGATGGGGAGTTTGTAAAGGCGGTGGAGCGGGTTCTGGAGGTGTGGGAGACGGAGCAGTACCATGAGGAAAAATCTCCCTACTCCTTTGTGCGGAAAAACTGCTATTTTACGGATACCCTCTCCAGAGGCGGAAAGGGGGCGTTGGTGAAATCGGGGATCGGCCTGACCTGGTCGGGCTTCCGGCCCAGCGACGACGCCTGCGTGTACGGCTATCTGGTTCCGTCCAATATGTTTGCCAGCGTGGTGCTGGGCTATGTGGAGAAAATCTGTCAGGAGGTGCTGCATTTGCCAGAGCTGGCGGAGCGGGCCGGGAAGCTGGGACATGAGATTCATGAGGCCATCGAGGAGCAGGCTGTGGTACATAACGAGCATTATGGGGATATTTACGCCTATGAGCTGGACGGGTACGGCCAGTTTCATCTGATGGACGACGCAAATGTGCCCAGCCTTCTTTCCATGAGCTATTTAGGCTATGAGGGAAGAAATCCACAGACGGCGGAGAACACCAGGAATTTTATTTTAAGCGATGGAAATCCCTATTATTACAAGGGCGCCGTGGCGCAGGGCATCGGAAGCCCCCACACTCCGGTAAATTATATCTGGCACATTTCCCTGGCCATGCAGGGGCTGACTAGCGGTAAGAGGGAGGAGAAACTTCGCATTTTGCAGTTGATAAAAAATACGGACGGTGGAAAACAGATGATGCACGAGGGCTTTCATGTGGATAACCCTGCCCTTTACACCCGGGAATGGTTTTCCTGGGCCAACGCCATGTTCTGCGAGTTAATGCTTGACTACTGCGGCCTGCGGGTGATAAAATAGAGCAGCGGCCCGCGGGTTATAAAATGAAGCAGCGGCAGGCTGAGGCCTGCGGGTTCTTAGACAGGCCGGCAGGCTGCAGAGCGTATTACTGTGGCGGTAATCATAAAAGAGATAGAAAAAAGCTTATTTTACGAGGAGAGAACACAGATGAGATTTATTGATGAGCGCATTGAGAAAATCTGCGGCGAGCTGGAACGTCTGCGGATACGTGGTCAGGAGCGGGTGGAGAAGCTTTCGTACAAGAAGGGCAGGTTCTTTTACCCGGAGGAAGCGGAGGCGGCTCCGGGGGCCTTTGAGCCCTTTGCGGCGGGCACCATGCATTGGTACGGCCCGGATGAGCACTACTGGTTTAAGACCAGCTATCAGGTGCCAAAGGAGCGGGAGGGAAAGAGCCTGTGGCTGAAGGTCTGCACCCAGTTGAACGGCTGGGACGCCAAAAATCCCCAGTTCCTGCTCTTCGTAAACGGCGAGCCCGTGCAGGGCATGGACACCAACCACACGGAGGCAAGGCTGACGGAGCGCGCCGTGGCCGGGGAGACCTATGACATTCAGCTGCAGGCCTACACGGGGGTGGAGTATGCGGAGCTGGTGCTGACCGTGGAGGTCTTTGAGCTGGATGCGGAAATTCACCGCCTCTACTATGACCTGGAGGTGCCACGGGAGGCATTTTCCAGGATGGACCCGGACAGCCTGGAGAAAAAGAAGATCGCGGAGGTTCTAAATAACTGCGTCAACCTGCTGGATCTGCGGACGCCCTATTCGGAGGAATTTTACGCGTCTGTGCGGGAGGCCCAGAGCTATCTTACAAAGGCCCTTTACGAGGATATGGCGGGCTTTGCGGACGTCATCGCCACCTGTATCGGCCACACCCACAG
The DNA here is from genome assembly GCA_944381535.1 of uncultured Lachnospiraceae bacterium. Classification (GTDB taxonomy): domain Bacteria; phylum Bacillota; class Clostridia; order Lachnospirales; family Lachnospiraceae; genus 14-2. The sequence goes on along the minus strand of CALWLN010000212.1, from coordinate 23,405 downwards.
TGATGTGGCCTGGCTTTGGACCATCCAGCAGACCAGGGAGAAGACGGCCAGAAGCTTTGCCACCGTGTTAAAGCTGATGGAGGAATATCCCAATTACCGCTTTATGTCCAGCCAGCCCCAGCTTTACGCCTTCTTAAAGGAGCGCTATCCCAAGCTCTATGCCCAGGTGAAGCAGCGCGTGGCGGAGGGCCGTTGGGAGCCGGAGGGGGGCATGTGGGTGGAGGCCGACTGCAACCTGACCAGTGGGGAATCCCTGGTGCGCCAGTTCCTCTACGGCAAGCGGTTTTTCCGGGAGGAGTTCGGCGTGGACAACAAGATCCTGTGGCTGCCGGACGTGTTTGGCTATTCCGGCGCCCTGCCCCAGATCATGAAGAAATCCGGTATCGACTACTTCATGACCACCAAGCTGGCCTGGAACCAGATCAATGAGTTCCCCTACGACACCTTCCTGTGGAGGGGTATCGACGGCACAGAGATCCTGACCCATCTCATCACCACTCTGGGCGTGGGGCAGAGCGAGGACAATTTCTTTACCACCTACAACGGCATGCTTCATCCCGACGCCATTATGGGAGGCTGGAAGCGCTACCAGAACAAGGAGATCAACAACGACATTCTGATCTCCTACGGATATGGGGACGGGGGCGGCGGCCCCACAAGAAAAATGCTGGAGACCTCCAGCCGCATGGAAAAGGGCGTCCGGGGAATCCCCAGGGTGCGTCAGGCCTTTGCCCGCACCTACTTTGATGAGCTGAAGGAGCGGGTGATGGACAACAAGCGGCTGGATACCTGGGAGGGTGAGCTGTACTTTGAGTATCACCGGGGGACCTACACCTCCATGGGGCGCAATAAGCGGGCCAACCGCAAGAGCGAGCTTCTGCTGATGAATCTGGAGCTTCTGGGCGTGCTCTGTGAGGATACGCCCAAGGAAGCCCTGGACCGGATGTGGAGAACGGTGCTGACCAATCAGTTCCACGACATTCTGCCCGGCTCCTCCATCAAAGAGGTGTACGAGGTGACCAAGGCGGAATATGAGGCTATTGCCAAGGAGGCAGGCGCGCTTGTTGATGAGCGACTTGGGAAGCTGGCTGGGGAGGGAGAAGGCCTTACGGTCTTCAACACCCTGGGCTTTGTACGGGACGACGTGGTAAATATCGGCGATGTTGCCGCAGCTGCGCTGGTGGACGGGGAAGGGAACCGTTATCCGGTGCAGCGCACCGCCGACGGAAATGTGGTGTATCTGACCGCTTTGCCTTCCAAGGGAAGCCGGTGCTATCGGATCGAAGCCGGAGAGACTGGGCAGGCCTCCGCCTTCACGCACGATGGAAATACCCTGGAAACGCCTTACTACACTGTGCGCTTTGATGAAAACGGCCTGATCGCCTCCCTCTACGATAAGGAGAACGACCGGGAGGTCGTAAAGGAGGGCGGAAAGGCCAATCTGCTTCGGATGTACGAGGATAAGCCCATGAACCACGACAACTGGGATATCGACATGTACTACGCGGAAAAATTCTGGGATGCGGACAGGCTGGACTCCATGGAATGGAGGGAGGACGGCCCCGTTGAGACTACCCTTGTGCAGGAGCGGAGCATCAGCAATTCTAAGATCCGCCAGGAGATCACCTTCTATGCGGATAAGAGAAGGATCGATTTCAAGACCTGGGTGGACTGGAAGGAGCATCAGCATCTGCTGAAGGTGCATTTCCCGGTGGATGTGCATACGGACGAGGCCACCTTTGAGATCCAGTTCGGGAATCTGACCAGAAAGGTACATCAGAACACCAGCTGGGACCAGGCCCGGTTTGAGGTCTGCGGCCAGAAGTGGATGGATCTGTCCGAGGGTCACTACGGCGTCAGCCTCTTAAACGACTGCAAGTACGGCCATTCCGTGAAGAACGGCAATATCGGCCTTACCCTGATCAAGTCCGGCATCGAGCCCAACCCCACGGCGGACCAGGAGGAGCATGTATTTACCTATGCCCTGTATCCCCATGCCGAGGGGTGGCGTCAGGCCGGTACTGTGCGGGAGGCCTACCAGCTGAATGTGCCCGCTCTCTGCGTACAGGGCGGCAGTGCTTTCGCGGAGCGCTCCTTTGCCTCTGTGGACAAGGCCAACGTGGTGCTGGAGACCGTGAAGCAGGCGGAGGACGGAAATGGCGTGATCGTAAGATTGTATGAGTCTGAAAACGCCAGGACGAAGTTCCGCATGACCGTGGGCGGCAGGAAGCTTACCGCTGTGACGGAGTGCAACCTGATGGAGGAGGCTGTCCGGGAGGTGGCCGTGGAGGACGGTACCTTTGCGGATACCATTAAGCCCTATGAGATCAAGACGTACCGGCTGGTGTAAAAGAGAAAGCGGGCGTCAGGAGAAGAGGGACGAAGGAAAACGGGGGTGCGGTTATGAGATTGTTAAATCTGGTCATCGTAGATGACGAACCAATCTTATTGCGGGGGCTTTTGGATACCTATGATTGGGAAAATATGGGATTTCAAGTGATCGGCACGGCCCAGAGCGGCGAACAGGCGATTGAGGTCATCAAGGAGCTTCAGCCCCATGTAGTGCTTACGGATATTCGTATGAAACAGATTTCGGGGCTGATGGTCATGGAAGAGATTCAGAAAACGGACCTGGATTGCCTGTTCGTTGTGCTGAGCGCCTACAGGGATTTTGAGTATGCGCAGCAAGCCTGCGATCTGGGCGCTTTTGCCTATCTGCTGAAGCCCATAGAGGATGAGAAGCTTCAGGAGACTATGCAAAACGCGTATGCGGCATGCGTGAAGCAGCTGGAGCGGGAAGCCAGATATGAAAGCTGGCAGAAGCTTCTGGAAAAAGACAGAACCAGCTTTCTGCAGATGGTGATTCAGAAATACATTCAGAACAGGCTTCCGGAGGAGAAGGTGGCGGAGGTATTTGAAACCCTTGGGAATCTGCCGGCGAATAACGAACGGTTCATAGCGGTGTGCGTGGATCTTGATCTGGCCTATAAGATCACTCATTCTCTGGACTATGAGGCTTCCAAATTCGTGATCTTAAAGAATCTGGAAGAACGGATGGGAAAATGTTTCTTCTACTGGAAATCAGAGCGGGAGGACGGCAGTATTATTTTCATCATCCGGACAACGGATAAGACGGCTGTCAGCAGACTGAAAACGCTTCTGGAGCATGTCAAAAAGGAAGATAACCGTCCGGTGGTGGCGGCGATCTCCAAGCCTTACAAAGGAATTTTAGGGATCAAGAAAAGCTGCGAGGAGGCCTGCCAGATCTTTGGGCTGATCAGTGCCTCCGGCGCCAGCGCGTTCACTTTGCCGGAGGAGATGGAGACGAAGCCGGCGGAGGAGCTTTACGCAGATTCTGATCGTATGATCGTCAATGCGGTAAGGAGGAATGATCCGGAGGAATTGAAGGAAGCTTTCGTTCAGTTCCTATACGGACTCCCCCATGAGGAGGAACAACAGTGTCAGTATATGCACCGGATGATGCTCAGGACGGAATTCATGCTGCGGGAATCCTATGGGCTGACGGAGGAATTAAAAGAGAAGTTTCAGAGCTATTATTATAATCTTCAGAGCCTGAACGCGGCGAAGGCGGTGGATGTCTGCTATAAGATCCTGTGCAGCGTCGTTGAGACCCGGCAGGAGGAAGCGGAGAAGGATGGGGCAAAATATTTTAAGGAATATATGTCGGAGGCGGTTGCTTACATAGAAGAACATCTGCATGACGAGGAGCTGTCCATCGTGTCGGTGGCGGCCTCCGTTTATCTGAATCCGGTTTATTTTGGGAGAGTTTTTAAAAATACCTTTCACATGACGTTTAAAAGGTATCTTCTGCAGCAGAGAATGGAGAAGGCGAAGGCGCTGCTGGAGGGTGGAAACGGCAGCATCGGCGATATCTGTGAGGCGGTTGGAATCCATAATCCCTCTTATTTTTCTCATCTGTTCAAGCAGTATACCGGGAAGCTGCCCAGTGAATATAAAAAGGAATATGAGCTATGACGGGAAAAAAGAAAAAATCCGGGATACGCAGAAGATATTTGAAATATACGATAGCGCTCCTGTTGATGGCGCTGCTGCTGTCCAGTCTGGGCGTGGGAGTGTATGCCAAGGAACAGATGACGTCCGCGATCATCGACAAGTATGAATTTATGACGGAGCGGATGGGAATTGCGCTGGACAATCTGTACGGGCAGAGTGATGAGACCACCACCCTGTGCATTCTCAATGAGGATGTGCAGAAGACGCTTCAGAACCAGGGACTGGAGGAGGTGCGGCATATAGCGCTTAGCAAGTATTTTGCCTATGTGCCGCTGGAGGGAATTGCGGATTATTGTTATGTGGATAACAAAGGAAACGTATACAGCCGGTCCTATTCCAATGTTTCTTACGAGAATGTAAAGGAGAGCGGATTTCGGGAACATCTGGGGGAGGAATACTCCTGTACAAAATGGTTCTGGGCCAAAGATACTCTGTTCGGTACGGGGCAGGAAGCGCTGTTTATCGGAAGATATGTCAGAAGCCTGGATTATTCCCACGAGCCGGGGATGCTGTTCTTCAAAATGGAGGAAAGCTTTCTGGAGGAGGTAGTGGGGATGAGCCATAACCTTAAGGACGAGGCGGTGATCGGAATCGCCGACAGAAGCGGACAGATTTGTCTGTTCTCTGCGCCGGAGCGGATTCAGGTAGAGCAAAACCAGAGCACAAATATACTGGAGAGGATCACGGGAAACCGGGAGCCGGGGATGTTTCTGACCGGCGCGCAGGTGCCGGGAGGTATCCTGTCAGCGTATTGTCAGGAGGACAGCGGCATGGTGATCTTCTCCTTTGTTCCGAACAGCGTTCTGAATCGGGGGATTTTTCCGGTGTTCCTGGTGCTGGCAGGGATCTATCTGCTGGTGATCGCTGTGGCTGTGATTTTAAGTATTTATTTTTCACGAAGATTCACCAGGCCGGTTCAGATCTTAAGCCAGGCGATGACGGGATTTGACGGAACCTCTTTTGACTATACCATTGAACTGCACACGCACACGGAGCTGGATGTGATCGGAAGCTCCTACAATAAGATGCTTTACAACATTCAACGGCTGCTGGAGGAGATCAAAGAGCAGGAGCGGGAGCTTCGGACGACGGAGCTTAATATGCTCATCAGTCAGATCAACCCGCATTTTCTCTACAATACGCTGGATACCATCTACATGCTGGCACGCATCAACCGGGAGGAAACCACCATGAAGATGATACAGGCCCTTTCCAGATATCTGCGTTTGTCTTTAAGCAAGGGGAGCGAGATCGTGACGCTTGCGGATGAGCTTGAAAATGTGAAAAGCTATATGGAGATTCAGCAGATACGAAATGAGAATCTGTTTTCTTACCAGGTGGACTGCCGGGTAGACGCCTCCGAAACCTGGGTGCTGAAGCTGATCCTGCAGCCCCTGGTGGAAAATGCGGTGAAATACGGCTTTCGGGACATTTACGAGGGAGGATATATACGGATAACAGCGGAGTATGAAGCTGCCATGCTGTGTCTTCGGGTCTATAACAGCGGGCTGCCCATCGAGAGGGAAATGCTGGAGAAGATCAACCGGATGAACGCGCTGCCGCTGTCGCAGCTTAAGGACTGCTTTCCGGACAAGAAACGGGGCTACGGAGTGGTGAATATTTTGACAAGACTGCGGTTGAAATACGGGGATGGTGTGATCTTTTATTATGAAGCGGTGGAAGAAGGAACCATTTGCACCATCAAAATTCCGGGAGGAGGGAAGAAAGAGGCGTATGAGGCATAGAAAATATCAGAACAGAGGCATACAGGCGTTTGCGGTGCTGTTGTCTCTCGCCCTGTTTCCGGCGGGCTGCGGGGAGGAGACCATGGAAATCCGGGAACCGGAGGAAGAGGTGACGATTCCCATCGTTCTTACGGTAGATTCTTCTACGGGGATCAAGAACGAGGAAGCGCTGATCCTGGCCTTTAATCAGATGTATGAGGGGAAATGGCAGGCAGAGGTGGAATGGATCATGGAGACGGAGGAGGAGTACAGGCAGAATCTGAAGCGGCAGAATGTGACGGATACCCTTCCGGCAGTGATCACGGATCTTCGGATGCTGCCCTCTTTTTACCAGATGATGATCCAGGATGAGAGGATTGAGGATTTATCGGCCTGTATCACTGGGGATGAGGAGTGGATGGAGATGATAGAGCCCTCTGTCCTGGATTCCTGCAGCGAGGAGGACGGGAGGATCTTCTTAAGTCCCATCAGCACGGCGGCTTTTTCCTGTTCCGGCGTATTTTGGAATGAGGAGCTGTTTGCCCAGGCGGGGATTGAGACCTTCCCGGCCACCTGGGAAGAATTCTGGGAGTGCTGTGAGCGGCTAAAGGCCCATGGGATCACGCCCCTGGCGCTGCATACGGAGGGGACGGCCTGGGCGCCCATGCTCTTTGCCACGGCGGAGGCGGCTTCCACGAAGGAGGGGGAAGCCTTCATGCAGGAGTTCTACCCGGACAGCTATCAGAACGAAAGCGGTATCCGCATTGCAGATGCGCTGAAGCGGTTGTTTCAGTATACTACCCCGGATGCGCTGTACGCAGATTTTGATGTATCCTATGAGAATTTCTTTTCCGGCAGGGCGGCGATGATCCCAAACGGCTACTGGATGATTGATCAGATTCCGGAGGACTGGCAGGAGAAGGTGCGTTTTTCTGCTTTCCCGGAGAACAGACTGATCTCGTCGCCGGAGACCTTCGGCTGGGCAGTTGTGTCCTCCTACAGCGATGAGGTGAAGGAGGGGGCTGTCATGCTTCTGAAGCTGCGTACCCAGATGAATCTGGAGCAGAGGGAGGAATTATTTGCCCAGGGAGCGGAGGAGCTTACGCCGGCGGAGAAGGACTATATTGAAACGTACAGGCAGAATCCAGGCCTTGTGCCCAATTATCAGGTAAAATGGAATTCCATACTACAGGAGGAGACGCTGGGAGAGATTTTGCCGCTGCTGGCCCAGGGACAGATGAGCCCGGAAGAATTTACCGAGAGGGAGGACGAGAGTATCCGACAGTTTTTGTTGGAACAATGAGAAAGATCAGGTTTTATTTTTGATAATACAGGTTTGGGAATTGTTACCGTGCTGCCGCCTTAAGGTGCTATGATAGGTCCAGAACAAAGAAACCATTTATTTTAAGAAAGGTGAGGAACGATATGAAAAAACGTAAAGTATTCTCTTTGTTACTGGCAGCTGCAATGGCGGCAGGCGTGATGGCAGGCTGTGGAAATGAAGAAGCTCCGTCCACGGGCGGCGATTCCACAGAGACTCCCGACGAGGAGGGGACTCCCGATGACAGTGAGAAGCCTGCGGACGGAAAGGTATACTACCTGAATTTCAAGCCGGAAGCAGACGAGTACTGGCAGGCACTGGCAGAGGTATATACAGAAGAGACCGGCGTGCCGGTAACGGTGCTGACTGCGGCCTCAGGGGAGTATGAGAAGACCCTGAAATCAGAGATGGCAAAGACGGACGCCCCCACGCTGTTCCAGGTAAATGGTCCCGTTGGACTTGCGAGCTGGAAGGATTACTGCTATGATCTGACCGGTTCCGAGATTGCGGGCAAGCTTACGGATGACAGTTTTGCGCTGATGGACGGCGACAAAACGGCGGGCATTGCCTATGTCATTGAAAATTACGGCATCATCTATAACAAAGCGCTTTTGGAGGAGGCCGGATATTCGGCGGAGGATATTACCAATTTTGACAGCTTCAAGAAGGTGGTAGAGGATATCACCAGCAGGAAGGAGGAGCTTGGATTCTCCGCGTTTACCTCCCCGGGTATGGAGTCCAGCTCTGACTGGAGATTCAAGACTCATCTGGCCAATCTCCCGATCTATTATGAGTACAAGGATGAGGGAATCAATACCACGGATGCCATAAAGGGTACATACCTTGACAATTACCGCCAGATCTGGGATCTGTATATCAACAACGCCACCTGTGAGCCCACACAGATCTCCACGAAGACGGCGGACGACGCTACGGCGGATTTTGTGACGGAGGAAGCGGTATTCTATCAGAACGGAACCTGGGAGTATAACAATATTGCGGATGTGGGAGACGAAAATCTTGGGATTCTTCCAATCTACATCGGTGTGGAAGGGGAAGAGAACCAGGGCGTCTGCACCGGAACCGAGAATTACTGGTGCGTGAATTCCAAGGCTTCCGAGGAAGATATTCAGGCAACTCTTGATTTCATTGACTGGTGTGTAAGCTCTGAGGCCGGCGTGAATGCCATGTGCAAGGATATGGGCTTTGTGATTCCCTTCGACACCAATCTGGAATCCGAGAACACCCTTGTAAATGAAGCCAATAAGTATATGGCAGAGGGTAAAACTCCCGTGACCTGGGTATTCTCCACGATGCCCTCCGAGGAATGGAAAAATGGCGTTGGCTCCGCGCTGACCACATATGCGGCAGATCAGACAGACGCCAACTGGGAATTGGTCGTGGAAGCGTTTGTGGACGGATGGGCGGCAGAAGTGGCAGCTACAAAATAACCGGGACAAGGCAGGAGCAGAACCGGAAACAGAATAGAGGCGGGCAGCGGAATTGCCCGTCTCTTCCTACAAGGAGGCGATTTTGTGGAAAAAGCAATGAAACGTTATATGCCGATATTTGTGCTTCCGACATTATGCGCGTTCATACTTGGCTTTGTGATTCCATTTGTTATGGGCGTAGGGCTGTCCTTCTGTGAATTTACAACGGTTACGGACGCCCGGTTTGTCGGACTCTCCAATTATGTCAGGGCATTTCAGGATACGGTGTTTCGACATTCCTTCTGGTACACGGCCTTATTTGCGGTGGTCTCGCTGGTGGTGATCAATGTGTTCGCCTTTGCCCTGGCCCTGGCGCTGACACAGAAAATGCGCGGGACCAATATCTTCCGCACCATTTTCTTTATGCCGAACCTGATCGGAGGTATTGTGCTGGGCTATATCTGGCAGTTGATCTTTACCGGTGTACTGGAAAAATATAATACGGCCCTGGGACTCAATGAGTGGTATGGCTTTGCGGGACTTATCATCCTTGTGAGCTGGCAGCAGATCGGTTACATGATGATCATTTATATCGCGGGGCTGCAGAGTATTCCGGGAGATGTGATGGAAGCGGCCCAGATCGACGGCGCGACAAGGCTTCGGAGGCTCTTCCTGGTTACGATCCCCATGATGATGCCGTCCATTACCATCTGTATGTTTCTGTCAGTCACCAACGGCTTTAAGCTGTTTGACCAGAACCTGTCGCTGACGGCGGGCGAGCCCTCCAAAATGTCCGAGATGATGGCCCTGAATATCTTCAATACCTTTTATGGACGTACCGGCTGGGAAGGCGTCGGACAGGCAAAGGCCGTGATCTTCTTTGTGATCGTGGTGGGGATCGGACTGATCCAGCTGAGGTTGACACGTTCGAAGGAGGTGCAGCAGTAAATGAAATGGAAAAATAAAGTGAGCGTGGTGGGGACAGGCATTTTTACCCTTCTGGGAATCGCTTACATCATGCCCATTCTGATCGTACTCATGAACTCTTTCAAGAAAAAGGTGTATATCAACAAGGAACCCTTCGTGCTTCCCACGGAGAAAACCTGGAATGGTCTGGAAAATTATCTGACCGCCATTGATAAATATGAATTATTAAGCTCTGTGGGCTGGACGGTGTTCATCACCGTAGGCTCCGTGCTGGTCATTTTGCTGTGTACCTCCATGTGCGCCTGGTATATTACCCGGGTGCAGGGCAGGTTTACAAGAGGGCTTTATCTGCTGTGCGTGTTTTCCATGGTGGTGCCCTTTCAGATGGTCATGTTCACCCTGTCGCTGGTGGCCGACAGGACGAGATTAAATACGCCCTGGGGCATTATCATCATATATCTGGGGTTTGGAGCCGGGCTTGCGGTATTTATGTTCTGCGGCTTCGTGAAATCCATACCGCTGGAAATCGAGGAGGCGGCCCTGATGGATGGCTGTACGCCCCTTCGGACTTTCTTTTCCGTGGTGCTTCCCATTATGAAGCCCACCTATATTTCCGTGGGGATACTGGAGACCATGTGGATCTGGAATGACTTTCTGCTTCCGTATCTTGTGCTGGATCTGAATAAATATAAGACGATCTCCATCGCGATCCAGTATATGAAGGGAAGCTATGGACGTGTGGATATGGGCGCGGTTATGGCGGCGTTGATCATCGCTGTGATTCCGGTCATTATTTTCTATCTGTCCTGCCAGAAGCACATCATCAAGGGCGTGGCGGCAGGCGCTGTGAAGGGTTGAGAATGAGTATGAATATGCAGGAAACGTTAAAAGGATTTTTGGGGAAGGAAATCGCGCAGGCGTCTGACAGGGAGATCTATCAGGCGCTCCTGGGCCTTGTACAGGGGATGGCGGAGAGAAAGGAGCGGCCGGAGAGCAAAAAGAAGCTTTACTATATCTCGGCGGAATTTCTGACGGGAAAGCTTCTCTCCAACAACCTGATAAACCTTGGGATCTACCAAGAGGTAAAGGAGCTTCTTATGGCCAGCGGAAAAGACCTTGCCCGCATTGAGGAGGCAGAGCCGGAGCCCTCTCTTGGAAACGGGGGCCTGGGACGTCTTGCGGCGTGCTTTCTGGATTCCATCGCGACCCTGGGCCTTGCGGGAGACGGGATCGGGCTCAATTACCACCTGGGCCTGTTCCGGCAGACCTTTGAGGACCGGCTGCAGAAGGAAATGCCCAATCCGTGGATCGAGGAGAACTCCTGGCTGAAGAAGACGGATGTGATCTATCCCGTAGATTTTAAAGGGCTGCGGGTTCAAGCCAGAATGTACGATATTGAGGTGACGGGATACAACAGCATAACGAATAAGCTCCATCTGTTTGATATCGACTCGGTGGACGAGAGGATCGTGGAGGACGGAATCGCCTTCGACAAGGAGGATATCAAAAGGAACCTGACGCTGTTCCTCTATCCCGATGACAGCGATGAGAAAGGGAAGCTGCTGCGTATTTATCAGCAGTATTTCATGGTAAGCAGCGGGGCGCAGCTTATCCTCGACGAGTGTCAGGCCAAGGGCAGCAATCTGTATGACCTGCCGGACTATGCGGTGATCCAGATCAACGATACCCATCCGACGATGGTGATCCCGGAGCTGATCCGTCTGCTCATGCAGCGGGGAATGGATATGAACAGCGCCATTGATGTGGTATCCGCAGCCTGCGCCTATACGAACCACACCATCCTTGCGGAAGCCCTGGAAAAATGGCCGGTGGTTTATCTGGAGAAGGTGGTTCCGCAGCTGGTGCCCATCATCGAGGTGCTGGATGACCGGGTGAGAAGAAGATTCGAGGATGAGAGCGTTGCCATTATCGACAAAAAGGATACGGTGCATATGGCGCATCTGGATATTCACTACGGGTTCAGCGTGAACGGCGTTGCGGCTCTGCACACTGAGATATTAAAGAATACCGAGCTTAACAATTTCTACCGGATCTATCCTGAGAAGTTCAACAATAAGACTAACGGGATCACCTTCCGCCGCTGGCTCCTTTACTGCAACCCGTTGCTGGCGGGTTACCTTGACGAGCTCATCGGAACGGGATACCGGAAGGATGCCGCGGAGCTTGAGAAGCTGCTTCAGTATCAGGAGGACCCAGAGGTACTAGACGGTCTGCTTGCAATCAAACAGAGGAATAAGGAAGTGCTGTGCGCCTATCTGAAGCAGACCCAGAACATGGAGCTCAGCCCGGATACGATTTTTGACATTCAGATCAAACGTCTGCACGAGTACAAGCGGCAGCAGTTAAACGTGCTGTATCTTATCGACAAGTACTTAGAGATCAAGGCCGGCAGAAAGCCATCAGTTCCAGTGACCGTGATCTTCGGCGCAAAGGCAGCCCCCGCCTATGTGATCGCCAAGGATATCATTCATCTGATCCTTTGCCTGCAGGAGATCGTCAACAAGGACCCGGAGGTCAGTCCCTATCTGAAGGTCGTTATGATTGAAAATTATAATGTATCAAAAGCGGAAAAGCTGATCCCGGCCTGCGACATTTCCCAGCAGATCTCCCTGGCCTCCAAGGAAGCCAGCGGAACGGGAAATATGAAGTTCATGTTAAACGGCGCCGTGACGCTGGGCACGGAGGACGGGGCCAACGTGGAGATCCATGAGGTGGTGGGGGATGAGAATATCTATATCTTCGGTGCCTCCAGCAACGAGGTGATCGGGCATTATGAGAAAGGGGACTATGCGGCAAAGGAGTATTACAGGAAGGACCGTTCCATCCGGGCTGCCGTTGATTTTATCACCGGTGATCAGATGCTGGCGGTGGGGAAGAAAGAGAATCTGACGCGGCTGAAAAAAGAACTGACGGAGAAGGACTGGTTCATGACGCTGCTTGATTTTGAGTCCTATAAGGAGGCCAGGAACCGGGCATACGCCGATTATGCGGACAGAAGGGCCTGGGCACGGAAGATGCTTTTCAACATCGCCAAAGCCGGTTATTTTTCTTCGGATCGGACCATTGCGGAGTACAACCGGGATATCTGGCATTTATAGGTGCCGGATGGAGCTTTCAGGGAACCTCCGGCGGGAAAAAGCCGGAGGCATTTACAGAGGAGGAAAGAAATGCAGAGAGCGAGCGGAATATTAATGCCCGTATTTTCCCTTCCATCCAGATACGGGATCGGATGTTTTTCCAGTGAAGCGTATAAATTTGTGGACAAGCTGAAAAAGGCAGGCCAGAGCTACTGGCAGATCCTGCCCCTTGGGCCCACCGGGTACGGGGATTCTCCGTACCAGTCCTTCTCCACATTCGCGGGAAATCCTTATTTTATCGACTTAAAAACACTGACAGAGGAAGGGCTGCTGACGAAGAAGGAATGCAGAGCGTGTGACTTTGGGGATGCTCCTGACAGGATCGATTACGAAAAGCTGTACAAGTCCCGCTTTCCGGTGCTGAAGATGGCCTATGGGCGGTTCAAAAAGGACAGAGCCTACCGGGATTTTGTAGAGGAAAACAGCTTCTGGCTGGAGGATTACGCCCTCTACATGGCGATCAAGGACCAAAACGGCGGCGCGGGCTGGAAGGAGTGGGAGGCCCCTCTGCGGGACAGGAACAAGGGAGCGCTGGCGCAGGCGAAAAAGACGCTGGCAAAGGAGGTGGACTTCTACCGTTTCCAGCAGTATCAGTTTGACAAACAGTGGAAGAGGCTTCATGCGTATGCCAATGAGCAGGGCGTGAGGATCATCGGCGATATTCCCATCTACGTGGCCTTTGACAGCGCGGACACCTGGGCGGCGCCGGAGCTGTTCCAGTTTGATGAGAACAACGATCCCACGGGGGTGGCGGGCTGTCCGCCGGACGCGTTCTCCGCCACGGGGCAGCTCTGGGGCAACCCCCTTTACAACTGGGAGTATCATAAGGCGACGGGGTACGCCTGGTGGATTCGCCGTATCGCCCACAGCCTGAAGCTGTATGATGTGGTGAGGATCGATCATTTCCGTGGATTTGACGAATATTATGCCATCTCCTATGGGGAGGAGACGGCAGTCAACGGGACATGGCTGCCGGGACCGGGCATGGAGCTGTTTCGTGCTGTTGAGAAGGCGCTGGGCAGACCGGAGATCATTGCGGAGGATCTTGGATTCCTGACGCCCAGCGTCCTGAAGCTGCTTAAGGACAGCGGATTTCCGGGCATGAAGGTGCTGCAGTTTGCCTTTGACGCCAGGGAATCCTCCAATTACCTGCCCCATACCTATCCGGTCAACTGCGTTGTTTACACCGGAACCCACGACAACGATACGGTGAGAGGCTGGTATCATGAGGTGGGGAAGGAGGCGAGGGATTTCGCGAAGGAGTATATGTGCAAGCCCAGGCTGGACGAGGATTCGCTGGCAAAGGATTTCATTGCCCTGGCCATGAGCAGCGTGGCCGCTCTGTGCGTGATCCCGATGCAGGATTACCTGAATCTGGACAGCAGCGCCAGGATCAATACCCCCTCCACCCTGGGCGGAAACTGGAGCTGGAGGATGGAGAAGGGGCAGTTCTCCAACAAGGTTGTGGAGGAGATCCGGCGGGTGACGGGGCTGTATGGAAGGCTTCCTGAGGCAGAGGGATGATAAGATTGGGGCATGAAGGGAAGCTGACTATAGGGACTGCGTCTCTATTACTGATATTGCATCGCTGCAGAGGTAGGAAGAAGGTAAATGTTGAAAGGGGCTGTCGGGAAATAGATAGTTCCAAACAGGGGTAGGCATGACTCATGCGAGTCGCGCCTGCCCCTGTAATTTTCCACAAAAAAGAGAAAAAGATGGCTAACGACAACCACCTTTTCTCCGTTCCATGTTATAATGAAACTATGATAACCAAGAATTATTATAACGACTTTTTTGAGATTGGGCAACAAATCAATTTCAGTTTCCTCGACTTGGGCTTACCCGACGACGATCCAGTCTATACCCTGAAAAAAGTGATGGAGGAATTAGATTTTTCAGGCCTGCTGGCCTGCTATTCGGATAAAGGGCGAACCGGGTACAATCCAATCATGATGTATGCTGTTGTTACCTATGCAAATATGCGGGGCGTCCGGGCCGTAGACCGGATCGTAGAGCTGTGCCAGAGAGACCTTGCATTTATCTGGCTGACCAAAGGACAGAAACCCCAGAGGGATGCTTTCTACGATTTCAAAGGGAAAAAGCTGACAGGAGAAGTCCTGGATGAACTGAACTGTCAGTTCATGCGCCGTCTTCAGAAGGAAGGATTCATCACCCTGAAAGAGCTTTACATTGACGGAACAAAACTGGAAGCGAACGCAAACAGATACACGTTCGTCTGGCGGGAGAGCCTCAATTATCATCTTGCAGGCCTTTTGGATACCATAGACGCCCTCTACACAAAGTACAATGCCTTTCTTATGGAGAACGGATATGGCTCGAAATACGATCTTGGGGATGCCCATATGTTCGTGATCGAAGGAATGGATAAAGTCAGGAAGGTCATTGAAGAGAACCGAAAACGGAAGCTGACAAAGCATAAGAAGATTTCCAATGATACGATCATTGAGATCGACAGCTGTTCCCCTCTTGAGCTTCTGAAGCTGCAGAAGAACCTGATGCGGAGCGCGCAAGGGGAAGCGATTGGATTCATTTGCGGGAAAGGAAAGCATAAACCGGAAATCCAGAAGCTTTATGAAGAACTGGAAGCATGTGGGAAGCGCCTGATGGAGTATAAGGAATGCTTTGAGATCATGGGAAAAGACAATTGCAAATCCAGTATAAAAGCAATAGAATTGAGAAAATATGTACCAATGCATATGAGGCTGAAAAAAGGTATGGAACGGAAATGGCCGAGAAAATACATTTGCGGGTGGATCAGATTTCAGCAGCAATTTCGGTTGAGATGATGATACAATACAAGATTGGCAGATGCCATCCGTTAAAAGGAAATCGAAAAAATCAATATGCATTAGATTTGGTTCACCCATACCAGACATGAGGAGGCAAAGCAATGGAAAGAAGTCATAGTTTTATAGCGACACCACCGGGCGCAACGATAAAGGAGCAGTTGCTGGAGCGTGGAATGAGCCAGAAAGAGTTTGCCGCGAGAATGGGGATGTCTGAGAAACATATTAGCAGGCTTATGAATGGAGAAGTGCATTTGACGATGGATGCAGCGGTGCGCTTGGAGATGGTATTGGGACTACCGGCTCAGTTCTGGTGTAATCTGGAAGCGATTTATCGGGAGAAACTCCTGAAGGTGCAGGAAGAGAACACCATGGAGGAAGATATTGCGATAGCAAAGAAAATTCCATATAAGGAAATGGCAAAACACGGATGGGTGGAAGACGTTTCTGCTTGGACAGACCGTGTTTTGAATTTAAGAAAATATTTTGAAGTGGCTCAGTTAAGTTTTTTACAGGGGCCTCTGATCCCAGGAATTGCATGTAGAAAACTTGGGGTCACGGAAAAAAGTGACTTTGCGCTTATCGCGTGGGCTCAGAAGGCAAAACTGGAGGCCAGAAAAATGGAGACGAGGCCGATTGATATAGCGTTACTTTTGGAAAGAGTCCCGCAGATTAGAAAAATGACAACTATGAATCCGTCAGAATTTTGCCCAAAGTTGACAATATTGTTGGCAGAGTGTGGAATAGCAATCGTGTTTCTTCCTCATATCGGAGGTTCGTTTTTGCATGGCGCAACCTTTTTAGATAGGAATAAAATTGTTGTAGGCTTGACGGTGCGTGGCAAAGACGCTGATAAATTCTGGTTTAGCCTGTTTCATGAAATTGCCCATATTATATATGGCCATATAGGAAATGCGGAAGGAACCACGGAAAAGGATGAGAAATGTGCGGATGAGTATGCCAAGAATACATTGATTCCCGAGGAACAATATGATACATTTTTGAGGAGACATGAATTTTCGAAAGAATCCATTCAAGAATTTTCCTGTTATGTTGGAATTGATTCGGGAATTGTTGTGGGCCGATTGCAAAGGGAAGGGTATATTCAATATAATTGGCACAATGATTTAAAAACCAAATATATGATTAGCGGATAGGCGATAGGCAAAAAAATTTATTTTCATCCTTGACACAACCTCACCCAGGTGCTATAATCTATAAAAATTCAATCAACCAAACCGTTGAAGCGGAGATAACGGCAATGATGCCTTTACAGAGAGTCCGGGATGCTGAGAACCGGGTGAGAAACAAGTTGTCAAATGGACCGCTGAGGGTGCAGTCAAATGTGAGAGATCACAGAGTATTCTGCAACGTGTGGGCATACGTCAGTTGCCGGGGATATGTTGGTATCCCGCTAAGGGCACAGGTTTTTTCCTGCGAAACAAGGTGGCACCGCGGATAAGCTTTTATTCGTCCTTGACAGATGATTCTTTCTGTCAAGGGCGTTTTTTTGTTACAAAGATCAAAGGAGGTACAGACCATGAACATTCTGCCAAAGCTTTGCGAAGTCCGGGAACTGGCGGCTGCCGGGAATTACAAGACCCTTCCCGTAAGCTGTGAGATCCTGTCGGATTTCCTCACGCCCATTGAGGCCATGCGGATCCTGAAAAATGTATCCACCCACTGCTATCTGCTGGAGTCCGCCTGGGCCGATGAAAAATGGGGGCGCTACACCTTTCTGGGATTTGACCCGAAGCTGGAGATCACTTGCAGGGACGGGGAAATGGAGGCGGGGAGCCTGCAGTTTCACACGGATGACCCTTCCGGGTATCTGCGCCAGGTGCTGGCGGAGCACAAAAGCCCCCGCTTTGAGTACCTTCCTCCCTTTACCGGTGGGCTGGTGGGGTATTTCTCCTACGACTATCTGTGCTACAGTGAGCCCAGCGTGCGGGGCCAGGCGGAGGATACGGAGGCTTTCAAGGACGTGGACGTCATGCTCTTTGACAAGGTCATCGCCTTTGACAATTTTCGCCAGAAGATCATACTGATGGTGAATATGTCCCTAAAGGAACCGGAGACGGGCTATAACCGGGCGGTCATGGAGCTGGGGCAGCTCGTCCGGCTCTTAAAGGAGGGCGGGAAGAAACAGGAGCCCCTGGGGCGGCTTCTGGGAGAGGTCACCCCGTTGTTTGACAAGGAGCGGTACTGCGCCATGGTGGAGCAGGCCAAACGCCACATCCGGGAGGGAGATATTTTCCAGATCGTGCTCTCCAACCGCTTGAGCGCCCCCTTTGAGGGAAGCCTCCTTGATACCTACCGGGTGCTGCGTACCCTGAACCCGTCGCCGTACATGTTCTATTTCGCGGGGACGGATGTGGAGGTGGCCGGAGCCTCCCCGGAGACGCTGGTAAAGCTGGAAAATGGCGTGCTCCACACGTTCCCGCTGGCGGGCACCCGGCCAAGGGGAGCCACCGAGGAGGAGGACAAAGCCCTGGAGGCGGAGCTTCTGTCGGACGAGAAGGAGCTTGCCGAGCACAACATGCTGGTGGATCTGGGCAGGAACGATCTTGGGAAGATCAGCCGCTTCGGCACGGTTGCGGTGGAAAAGCTCCATTCCGTGGAACGGTTCTCCCATGTGATGCACATTGGCTCCACGGTCCGGGGAGAGATCCGCGAGGACTGCGACGCCTTAAGCGCCATCGAGGCGGTGCTGCCTGCGGGAACCCTCTCCGGCGCCCCCAAGATCCGGGCCTGCCAGCTCATCGGAGAGCTGGAAAATAACAAGCGGGGCATTTACGGCGGGGCCATCGGTTACATGGATTTTACCGGAAATATGGATACCTGCATTGCCATCCGCATCGCCTACAAGAAAAACGGCAAGGTATTTATAAGAAGCGGAGCGGGGATCGTCGCGGATTCCGTTCCCGAAAAGGAATATGAGGAGTGCATCAACAAGGCGAAGGCCGTGGTCAACGCCTTGAAGCTGGCGGGGGAGGCGGAATTATGATTTTGCTGATCGATAATTACGATAGTTTTTCTTATAACCTGTATCAACTGGTGGGGGAGCTTCGTCCGGATATTCAGGTGATCCGCAACGACGAGATGACGGTGGAGGAGATCCGGGCGCTGGGACCGGACCACATCATCCTCTCGCCGGGGCCGGGCAGGCCGAAGGAGGCGGGGATCATCGTGGAGGCGGCAAAGACCCTGGGGATGGAGATCCCTTTGCTGGGCGTCTGCCTGGGCCATCAGGCCATCTGTGAAGCCTTCGGCGCCGTGGTCACCTACGCTAGACAGCTGATGCACGGAAAGCAGTCACAGGTCCGGCTGGATGTGACATCCTCGCTGTTTTATGGCTGTCCGGGGACGGTCCCTGTGGCCCGTTACCATTCCCTGGCGGCTGCGCCGAAGACCATTCCCCAGTGCCTGAAGGTCACGGCCAGCACGGAGGCCGGGGAGGTGATGGCGGTGCAGCACAGGGAGTACCCCATTTTCGGCGTGCAGTTTCACCCGGAATCCATTTTGACGCCTCATGGAAAGCGGATGTTGAAAAATTTTCTGGCTTTGGGGAATTGATATAGGAAGCGCCCTCCGGGCATACCTCTATGTCCATAAAACTGGACAATAATTAGGAAGCGCCCTCCGGGCATACCTCTATGTCCATAAAACTGGACAATAATTAAGAAACTGTTTGTCATTTTTCATAGAGTGATATCAGGATGTTAGGAGTGATGCAATATGATCAAAGAAGCCATTGTAAAAATCGTAAATAAGGAGGATCTCACCTACGACGAGGCATTCACTGTCATGAACGAGATCATGAGCGGAGAGACCACCCCCACCCAGAACGCTGCCTTCCTCTCGGCCCTCTCCACGAAAAGCGCCCGGGCGGAGACCACGGACGAGATCGCGGGCTGCGCCGCCGCCATGCGGGCCCACGCCACCAGGGTGGATACCGGCATGGAGGTGTTCGAGATCGTGGGCACCGGAGGCGACAACGCCGGAAGCTTTAACATTTCCACCACCTCCGGCCTGGTGGCGGCGGCGGGAGGTATGAAGGTGGCCAAGCACGGGAACCGGGCGGCCTCCTCCCAGTGCGGCACGGCGGACTGCCTGGAGGCCCTGGGCGTGAATATCCAGCAGAGCCCCGCCCGGTGCCTGGAGCTTTTAAAGGAGGTGGGCATGTGCTTTTTCTTCGCCCAGAAATACCACACCTCCATGAAATATGTGGGAGCCATCCGCAGGGAGTTGGGCTTCCGCACGGTATTCAACATCCTGGGCCCACTGACGAACCCGGCGACCCCTTCCATGCAGCTGTTGGGCGTCTATGACGATTATCTGGTGGAGCCTCTGGCCCAGGTGCTCATCAACCTGGGCGTCCGGCGGGGAATGGTAGTGTACGGCCAGGAGAAGCTGGATGAAATTTCCATGAGCGCGCCCACCACGATCTGTGAGATCAAGGAGGGCTGGCTCAAATCCTATGTCATTGCCCCCGAAGATTTCGGTTTTGAACGCTGCGGGAGGGCCGACCTGGCAGGCGGCACCCCTGAGGAGAACGCGGCGATCACGCGGGCGGTCCTGGGCGGTGAGAAGGGCCCTAGAAGAAACGCGGTTCTCATGAACGCAGGCGCTTCCCTTTATATCGGAGGAAAGGCCGGCAGTATGAAGGAGGGGATCGCCCTGGCGGCGGAGCTCATCGACTCCGGCAAGGTGCTGGAAACCCTTCAGAAACTTATTAAAGTCAGCAACCGCCCGGAAAAGGAGTCCCCCGCAGGAGCCGAAAGCTTCCCGAAAGCGGAGTCTCCCGCAGAAGCCGAAAGCTTCCCGAAAGCGGAGTCCCCCGCGGGAGCCGGAGACCGCCCGGAGGTGAAGCCATGACGATTTTGGATCAGCTTGCCGGCTACGCCCGGGAACGGACGGCCCTGGCAAAAGAAAAGGTGCCTTTGGAGGAGATGAGAGAGCGGGCGCTGGCGATGGGGATGATTTCAGGAGGGGGCTTCCGTGAGGCCGCAGCCCGGAAGGGTGCTTCCGCCAGTGAAGCCGCGGCTCGGAAGGGAGGTTCCGCCTGTGAGGCCGCGGCCCGGAAGGATGGTTCCACCTGTGAGACCGCCGCTAGGAAGGAAGCCTTCCCTTTTGAAAATGCTCTAAGGAAGCCGGGGATTTCTTTTATCTGTGAATGCAAAAAGGCTTCCCCCTCCAAAGGGCTGATCGCTCCGGAATTTCCGTATCTCGAAATCGCCCGGGAGTATGAGAAGGCTGGCGCCGACTGCATTTCCGTGCTGACGGAGCCGAAATGGTTTTTGGGGAGCGACGCGTATCTTAGTGAGATTGCGGACAGCGTTTCCATTCCCTGTCTGCGGAAGGATTTTATCGTGGATGCGTACATGATCTACGAAGCCAAGGTTTTGGGGGCCGCCGCGGTGCTTCTGATCTGCGCCATACTGACGGAGGAGGAGCTTGGAGAATATTTGGAACTCTGTGAACTGTTGGGGCTTTCCGCTCTGGTGGAGGCCCACGACGGGCCGGAGGTGGAGAAGGCCCTCAGGGCCGGGGCGCGGATCATCGGCGTCAACAACCGCAACCTGAAGGATTTTTCCGTAGACACCGAGAATAGCTTAAGGCTGCGGGAACGGATTCCGGCCAGCGTACTGTTCGTATCCGAAAGCGGCGTCAGCGGGCCGGAGGATGTGGCGGCCCTTCGGGAAATCGGGGCCGACGGGGTGCTGATCGGGGAGACTCTTATGCGGGCCCCGGATAGGCAGGCGAAGCTTCGGAAACTGCGGGGGCTGGCATGAAACAAGAGGTTATAGAAATTGCGGGGGCCAGCATGAGGAATGTAGGAATTGCGGAGGCCGGTATGAGGAAAGAGGTTATAGAAATTGCGGGGGCCGGTATGAAGCAGAAGGCTGTGGAAACTACTCAAATTAAATTGTGCGGTCTTTCCCGTCCCTGCGACATCGAGGCCGCAAACGCGTTAAATCCCGACTACATCGGTTTCGTTTTTGCTCCGGGAAGCAGGCGGTATGTCACGCCGGAGAAGGCGGCAGCGCTGCGGAGGCTTCTCGCTCCCTCCATACGGGCGGTGGGGGTGTTTGTCAGGGAGGAGGCTGAGAGGGTGGCGGAGCTTTTGCGGGAAGGAATCATTGACATCGCTCAGCTTCACGGAGGAGAGGATGAGGATTACATAAGGAGACTGCGGAGGCTCACCGACAAACCTATTTTCAAGGCTTTCCGTATCGAAAGCAGGGAGGACGCGGAGCGCGCGAAGCACAGCGGCGCGGACATGATCCTGCTGGACTCCGGCAGCGGCGGCACGGGGAAGGCCTTTGATTGGACGCTGATTCAGGATATGGACAGGCCTTATTTCCTGGCCGGAGGGCTTGACGCCCGCAATGTAAAAGGCGCCATTGAGGCGCTGCACCCCTGGGGGGTGGACGCAAGCTCCGGCATGGAGACGGGGGGCTTGAAGGACAGGGCCAAAATGGCGGCCTTTGTGGCGGCGGTCCGGAAAGAAAATAATGTTAGCGGAAAGGAAGAAAGATTATGACAAATCAAAAGGGACGCTTCGGCATTCACGGGGGACAGTACATCCCCGAAACGCTGATGAATGCGGTGATCGAGCTGGAGGAAGCGTATGATCACTATAAAGATGACCCGGAATTTAACCGGGAGCTCACGGAGCTTTTCAATGAGTACGCGGGCAGGCCCTCCCGGCTGTATTACGCTGAAAAAATGACAAAGGATCTGGGCGGCGCGAAGATTTACCTGAAGCGGGAGGACTTAAACCATACGGGCGCCCACAAGATCAACAATGTGCTGGGCCAGGCGCTGCTGGCAAAGAAGATGGGGAAGACCCGGCTGATCGCCGAGACCGGAGCCGGACAGCACGGCGTGGCCACGGCTACGGCGGCGGCCCTGATGGGCATGGAGTGCGTGGTCTTTATGGGGGAGGAGGACACCGTCCGCCAGGCCCTCAACGTCTACCGCATGCGTCTGCTGGGGGCTGAGGTCATCCCGGTCAAGACGGGAACTGCCACCCTGAAGGACGCCGTATCCGAGGCCATGCGGGAGTGGACCTCCAGGATCTCCGACACCCATTACTGCCTGGGCTCGGTGATGGGACCTCACCCCTTCCCCACCATTGTGCGGGATTTCCAGGCGGTGATCTCCAAAGAGATCAAGGAACAGCTTCTGGCAAAGGAGGGCAGGCTGCCGGACGCGGTGCTGGCCTGTGTGGGCGGCGGTTCCAACGCCATCGGCAGCTTCTATCATTTTATCGAGGATGCGGGCGTAAGGCTCATCGGCTGCGAGGCGGCGGGCCGGGGCATTGACACCTTCGAGACCGCCGCCACCGTAAATACCGGGAGCGTGGGCATTTTCCATGGGATGAAGTCCTACTTCTGTCAGGACAAATACGGACAGATCGCGCCGGTTTATTCCATATCCGCGGGCCTTGACTATCCCGGCGTGGGCCCGGAGCACGCCTATCTTCATGACCTTGGCCGGGCGGAGTATGTGCCCGTGACCGACGACGAGGCGGTGGACGCCTTTGAGTACCTGGCCAGGACCGAGGGGATCATCCCCGCCATCGAATCGGCCCACGCCGTGGCCCACGCCTTGAAGATCGCCCCGGCCATGGACAAGGAGCAGATCATTGTCATCACCATTTCCGGCAGAGGCGACAAGGACTGCGCCGCCATTGCCCGCTACAGAGGGGAGGATATTTATGAGTAACATCAGCAAAGCATTTGAAAATGGAAAGGCTTTCATCGCCTTTCTCACCTGCGGGGACCCGGATCTTGCCACCACCGGGGCCGCCGTCCGGGCCGCCGTGGAAAATGGCGCCGACCTTATTGAGCTTGGCATTCCCTTTTCCGACCCCACCGCGGAGGGGCCCGTCATTCAGGGGGCCAACCTGCGGGCGTTAAAGGG
This sequence comes from uncultured Lachnospiraceae bacterium, assembly GCA_944381535.1. Classification (GTDB taxonomy): domain Bacteria; phylum Bacillota; class Clostridia; order Lachnospirales; family Lachnospiraceae; genus 14-2. Next base: position 71 of record CALWLN010000212.1, on the reverse strand, counting down.
CGGGGTGACCACTGATAAGATTTTTGATTTTGTGAGGGAGCTTCGCCGGGACGTGAAGGTTCCACTGGTCT
>CALWLN010000211.1 GCA_944381535.1 uncultured Lachnospiraceae bacterium | reverse complement strand
CTTCTGGTGGGAGATAAAGGTATCAGGGGGGTGGTGCTGGAGATTGGTTCTCAGCTTTCCGAAGTGCAGGTGGAGGGAAAACTTCTCTGTGCCCAGGCCGGTGTAAGTCTGGCTAAAGCAGCCCAGGACGCAGCCAGAGCCTCCTTAAGCGGCCTGGAATTTGCCTCCGGGATTCCCGGAACGGTGGGCGGCGCGGTGGTTATGAACGCAGGCGCTTACGGCGGAGAGATGAAGGACGTATTACAATGGGCCATGGTGCTGTGCGGGGACGGAACTTTACGGCAGCTCTCCAATGAGGAGTTAGACCTGTCCTACCGTCACAGCGTGGTGCCGGAGCTTAACGGCATTGTGGTGAAGGCGGCTTTTGAACTGGAGCCGGCGGAGGAGCCTCTGATACGGACCAGAATGGAGCTTCTTAAGAACCAGCGCGCCCAGAAGCAGCCGCTGGAATATGCCAGCGCCGGCAGCACCTTCAAGCGGCCGGAGGGCTATTTTGCAGGGAAACTCATTATGGACGCGGGCCTTCGGGGCTATCAGGTGGGCGGCGCCCAGGTATCGGAGAAGCATTGCGGCTTCGTCATAAACCGGGGAGACGCCACGGCTGCGGATATCCTTGCGGTGATCCGCCATGTGCAGAAGACGGTGAAGGACAGATTTGGCGTGGACCTGGAGACGGAAGTGAAGATGATAGGCCGGTTCTGAGATGCGCGGATAGCGCATGCAAGAACAGGGGCCAGAAGGAGGGACGCTCATGCGTTTTGTAATCCTCACCGGCATGTCCGGAGCAGGAAAAAGTACGGCTTTAAAAATGATGGAGGACATCGGGTATTTCTGCGTGGATAATCTCCCCATTGCCCTTCTGGAGAAATTTTCGGAGCTGACGGAGACGGAAGACGCAGGTCTTGACAAGGTGGCTGTGGGTGTGGACATCCGCAGCGGCCAGCGGCTTAATGAGCTTGAAAGTGTCCTGACCCATATGAAGGAGCGGGGAATCGCCTTTGAGATATTGTTTCTGGACGCTGAGGACATTGTGCTGGTGCGCCGGTACAAGGAGACTCGCAGAAGTCATCCCCTGGCCATAGGGGAACGGGTGGACAAGGGAATCAGTCTGGAACGGCAGCGGGTGGAGTTCCTGCGGCGGCAGGCGGATTTTATTATCGATACCAGCCAGCTTCTGACCCGGGAACTAAAGGTGGAGCTGGAGAAAATATTTGTCCGCAATCAGGATTATCGGAGTCTCTATGTGACCATTCTCTCCTTCGGGTTCAAGTACGGGATACCTGCGGACTCGGATCTGGTGTTTGATGTGCGCTTTCTGCCCAACCCTTATTATGTGGAGGGATTAAGGGGCAAGACGGGAAACGATAAGGAGATTCAGGAGTTTGTGCTGAAATTTCCCGATGCCCATATATTTCTGGACAAGCTGGAGGATATGGTGGGGTTTCTGATTCCGCGTTTTATTGCCGAGGGAAAGAACCAGCTGATCATCAGTATCGGCTGTACCGGCGGCAAGCACCGGTCGGTGACCCTGGCGAACCAGCTCTATGAACGTCTGAAGGAACAGAATGAATACGGAATCAAAATTGAGCATCGGGATATCGGAAAGGATGCCCTCAGAGGAAAATAAATGTCTTTTTCAAGTGAAGTGAAGGAAGAACTGGCCCGACAGATGCCGAAAAGCAGACATTGTCAGCTTGCGGAGATAGCGGCCATACTGGGATTTTCCGGGAGAGTGGAGGAAGCTGGCGGGAAGCGGAAGCTGGTGGTCCACACAGAGAACATCACATTGGCCAAAAAGTATTTTACCTTGTTAAAAAAGACTTTCGGTATCACCGCCTCCCTTGTGGTGGGCCAGAGTACTTATCTCAATAAAAATAAAATCTGCTCCGTGGAAGTGGAAAATCCGGAGGAGTTCGCCAGAGTATTGACGGCTGTCAAGTGGACGGACAATGCCGGAACCGTCCTGCCCAGGGAGGGACTGGTCAGCGATATTCTGATTCAGAATGTCTGCTGCAAGCGGGCTTTTATCCGGGGAGCCTTTCTGACCTCCGGTTCCATGAGCGACCCGGAGAAGTCTTATCATTTTGAGATTGTCTGCCAGGATTTGAAGAAGGCGGAGCAAATGCGGGACATCATCAACAGCTTCGAATTGGACGCAAAGATTGTGGCCCGGAAAAAATGCTACGTGACCTATTTAAAAGAAGGGGCCCAGATTGTGGACATGCTGAATGTGATGGAGGCCCATGTGGCTCTGATGAGCCTGGAAAATGTGCGTATTTTGAAGGAAATGCGCAACTCCGTCAACCGGCAGGTCAACTGTGAGACGGCCAATATCAACAAAACGGTAAACGCTGCGGTAAAGCAGGTGGAGGACATCCGCTATATTGAGCGTATCGTGGGTCTGGATACTCTCCCGGAGGGCATTTTGGAGATGGCCCTTCTGAGGCTGAAATATCCCGAGGCGACATTAAAGGAGCTGGGCGACATGCTCAGTCCCCCTGTGGGAAAATCCGGCGTGAATCACAGGCTTCGGAAAATCAGCAACATTGCGGATGAGTTAAGACAAAAAGCGACATAGAGCTGTGATAAGCGGCAAAAAGCAACAAAAGGCAATACAAAGTAGTACCGAGTAACAGAAAGCAACACGAAGCAAGAGGAGGAGCGGCAATATGGAAAAGGTAATCAAGTTGAAGCTGAACAAGGAAGTGGAGGCAGACAATATCGCCCATTTTGTACAGATCGCAAACCAGTTTGTCAGCAAGGTGTATCTGGATGTGGATGATGTCTGCCGGGTCAATGCCAAGAGTATTATGGGTATGATGAATCTGCCATGGCGGGACGGACTGAACATAACCATCCAGGCAGAGGGCTCCGACGAGGAGAAGGCAGTGGAGACCATTGCCGCGTTTCTGACGGGAAACTGGTGATTGAAATCTATGAGGAAGAAGAAGTTGTTGTTCGTATTTAACCCCCATTCGGGCAAGGGACAGATTAAAAACAAGCTTTTTGGGATTGTAGACACCTTTGTAAAGGAAGGCTATGAGGTGACCATTCATCCCACCCAGGCCCCTCAGGAGGCCAGAAAGCTTGTGGCCGATAAGGCTGGCAGATACGATCTGGTGGTCTGTAGCGGCGGCGACGGCACCCTGGATGAGGTGGTCAGCGGCATGATGCACCGGGAGAAGAGGGTTGCCATCGGTTATATTCCTACGGGGAGTACCAATGATTTTGCCAATTCTCTGAAGCTTCCCAAGGATATGCGCAAGGCGGCAAAGACAGCGGTGCGCGGCCGTCCCTTCTCCTGTGATGTGGGAAATATGAATGGAAAATATTTTGTGTACATCGCGGCCTTCGGGCTGTTTACCGGTGTTTCCTACGGCACCCCCCAGGAGTGGAAGAATCTTCTGGGCCATGCGGCCTACATTCTGGAAGGGGCCAAGAGCCTGCACACGGTCAGATCCTATTTCATGCAGGTGGAGTGCAACGGCGAGGCCTTTGAAGGGGAATTTATCTACGGCATGGTGACAAATTCCACCTCGGTGGGAGGTTTCAAGAATATGACAGGGCCAAACGTGGAGCTTGACGACGGGCTTTTCGAGGTGACCCTTATTAAAATGCCGAAAAATCCCATCGAACTCAGTGAAATCCTGGGAAGTCTTACCTCTTCCAGGGACGACACCGATTTGATTTATTCGGTGAAAACCGATTGCATCCGCCTGACGGCCCAGGAGGAGGTGGCCTGGACCATGGACGGAGAATTCGGAGGCAACCACCGGGTGGTGGAGATTACCAATGAGAAGCGGGCCATAGACATCATGGTGGAGGACACGGAAAAGGCGCTGGAGACGAAGTCTTTGGAAATATTGTCTAAAAATTAACAATGTTTTTTGCGCGGTTTGTGTTATCCTGTATCTTTCATTTTAAAAGTAATTAGGCTATACTATAAGAAATATAGGTAAAATAAGAATATGGAGGAAATATTATGTTAGTATCTGCAAAAGAAATGCTGCAAAAAGCGAAAGCAGGCCATTATGCGGTAGGCCAGTTTAACATCAACAACCTGGAGTGGACCAAAGCGGTTCTGATGACTGCCCAGGAGTGCAACTCCCCGGTTATCTTAGGGGTATCCGAAGGGGCCGGCAAGTACATGTGCGGTTACAAGACCGTGGTAGGCATGGTAAACGGTATGATGGAGGAGTTAAATATCACCGTTCCCGTGGCGCTGCACTTAGACCACGGCAGCTATGACGGATGTCTGAAATGTATCGAGGCGGGCTTTTCCTCTGTCATGTTTGACGGCTCCCACTATCCCATTGAGGAGAACGTGGAAAAGACCACGGAGCTGGTGCGTATTACCCGGGAGAAGGGCATGTCCCTGGAAGCGGAGGTAGGCTCCATCGGCGGAGAAGAGGATGGTGTGATCGGCGCCGGCGAATGCGCGGATCCCAAGGAGTGTAAGGCAATTGCGGATCTGGGCGTAACCATGCTGGCGGCAGGTATCGGCAATATTCACGGCAAATATCCGGCAAACTGGGCGGGCTTAAGCTTTGAGACTCTGGACGCGATCCAGCAGCTCACCGGCGATATGCCCCTTGTGCTTCACGGCGGAACCGGAATCCCCGAGGATATGATCAAGAAAGCCATCACCCTTGGCGTTGCTAAGATTAACGTGAATACGGAATGTCAGCTGTCCTTTGCGGAGGCCACCAGAAAATACATCGAGGCCGGCAAGGATCTGGAGGGCAAGGGCTTTGACCCGAGAAAGCTTTTGGCGCCCGGCACCGAGGCAATCAAGGCCACTGTGAAGGAGAAGATGGAACTGTTCGGTTCCGTAGGAAAGGCATGATGAGTGAAATTTACAGCGTATCAGAAATTTTTGGTGAAAATGTCTTTAACGATACGGTGATGCAGGAGCGCCTGCCGAAAAAGGTCTACCAGCAATTAAAGAAAACCATTGAGGAAGGCAAGGAGCTGGACCTGGCTACGGCAGACGTGGTGGCCCACGAGATGAAGGAGTGGGCCATCGAAAAGGGCGCCACCCATTACAGTCACTGGTTTCAGCCCCTCACCGGCGTGACTGCGGAGAAGCACGACTCCTTTATCTCCGCGCCGGGGGAAAACGGCAAGGTGCTGATGAGCTTCTCCGGCAAGGAACTGATCAAGGGCGAGCCGGACGCCTCCTCCTTCCCCTCCGGGGGCCTTCGGGCCACCTTTGAGGCAAGGGGCTACACCGCCTGGGACTGCACTTCCCCGGCTTTTGTGCGCCAGGACGCGGCGGGCGCTACCCTGTGTATTCCCACCGCCTTCTGTTCCTACACCGGAGAGGCTCTGGACGCCAAGACCCCCATCCTTCGCTCCATGCAGGCCATCAACGAGCAGTCCTTAAGGCTGCTGCGACTGTTTGGAAATACAACCTCCAAAAAGGTAACTCCCTCTGTGGGACCGGAGCAGGAATATTTCCTGGTGGACCGTGAAAAATATTTAAAGCGCAAAGACTTGATTTTTGCGGGGCGGACTCTGTTTGGCGCCATGCCGCCAAAGGGGCAGGAACTGGAGGACCACTACTTCGGCGGAATCCGGGAACGGGTGGCGGCCTTTATGCGGGAGGTTAACAAAGAGCTCTGGAAGCTGGGAGTGACCGCCAAGACCCAGCACAACGAGGCGGCTCCCGCCCAGCATGAGCTGGCGCCCATCTATGCCACCTGCAACGTGGCTGTGGACCACAACCAGCTTGTGATGGAGACCTTAAAGAAGGTGGCCGGACGTCACGGCATGACCTGTCTTCTTCACGAAAAGCCCTTTGCAGGGGTCAATGGTTCCGGTAAGCACAACAACTGGTCCCTGACCACCGACGACGGCATCAATATGCTGGAACCGGGCGAGACACCCCATGAAAATATACAGTTTCTGTTGATTTTGACCTGTATCTTAAAGGCTGTGGACAAGCATGCGGATTTGTTGCGGGAGTCGGCTGCGGACGCGGGCAACGACCACCGGCTGGGAGCGGCCGAGGCGCCGCCGGCCATCATCTCGGTATTCTTAGGAGAACAGCTTGAGGATGTGTTAAAGCAGTTGATCAGCACGGGAGAGGCAACCAGCAGCCTGGAGGGCGGACGGCTTGAGACGGGCGTGAAGAGCATTCCCGATTTCGAGAAGGACGCCACCGACCGGAACCGGACTTCCCCCTTTGCCTTTACCGGCAACAAATTCGAGTTTCGTATGGTGGGAGCCAACGATTCTATTTCAGCCCCCAACGTGGTGCTCAACACCATTGTGGCGGAGGCCTTCAGCGATGCCTGTGACGTGCTGGAGCAGGCGGAGGATTTTGATCTGGCCGTTCATGATCTGATCAAGAAGCAGGCTTCCGAGCACCATAGGATCGTGTTCAACGGAAACGGTTACTCCGAGGAGTGGGTCAAGGAGGCGGAGCGCAGAGGACTGCCCAACCTTCCCACCATGGTGGACGCCATTCCGGCCCTGGCTACCGAGAAAGCGGTGGCGCTCTTTGAAAAATTTCATGTGTTCAACCGGGCCGAGCTGGAGTCCAGGGTGGAGATTCACTACGAAAGCTACGCCAAGACCCTCAACATCGAAGCCCGCGTCATGATCGATATGGCGGGCAAGCAGATTATTCCGGCGGTCATCCGCTATACCACGGTACTGGCGGATTCGATTAACGCCGTCAAGGCGGCCTGCGACGCGGACGTGAGTGCCCAGACCGAGCTGCTCTGTGAGACATCCAATCTGCTGAGCGAGGCCAAGGCAGCCCTTAAGAGATTGACGGAGGTTACCGATAAGGCTGCCGCCATGGAGGCTGGACGGGAGCAGGCTGTCTGCTACCGGGATGAGGTAAGGTCCGCCATGGACGATCTGCGTGCGCCTGTGGATAAGCTGGAAATGCTTGTGGATAAGGAAATGTGGCCCATGCCTTCTTACGGGGATTTGATTTTTGAGGTATAGAGGTATAGGAGAATTAATGCGGCAGGAGACAGAGTATACATTGCCGTAAAGGAAAGTTATTTGTCGGATATATGGGATATAAAAAAGAATCTCGCATAGCGAGATTCTTTTGCTTTCAGAAAAAATGTTCTTAAAAGCATTTCTGTATAAAATAAAAAAGAAAGGGAGGATGCCAGGTAACCGCTCTCACGGTCCCCGGCAATTATTATGAAAAAGTTTGTTCTGAAAATGGTAATCGCTGACTCGGATGCTGTTACCTTCGTTACTCTTTCATTATATGAGGCAGAAATGAAAAAACCATGTTTCCTGCGTGAAGCTTTTTTAAATTTAACATGAATAAACTGTGAACAAAAGCGGAGGCTTAGGATTAAGAGCGACAGCCTTGCTTTTCTTAGGAACAGGCTCTGTTAACCGGGATTCCTACCGGGGTGTCGGCAGATTCGCGGCGTTGGATAGAGTGGTGGTAGTACCTCCGCCGCTAGTGTCTTCCGTGGTATTGTCTCCGCCGGTATCATCTCCCGTGTCAGAATCCGTTCCCGGGATGTCCGGAACCGTGGGATCTGACGAGGGCTGTGTGGAAGCCTGGGTGTGGACGGTACAGGTGCTCTGGGCCAGCTCGTCCGTCAGTAGATAGTCGTTATCCGCTGTTCCGGCCGTACCGCCGGTAATAAATACTCGCTGCTGCTTGCTGGTTTCCGGGCAATATTCACCGGCCATCATGTTGGAATCGGTACATATGGTGGCGGCCACATGATGGTCGCAGTATTCCGTGGGTACGGTGCCGTTGGCAAAATATTCGGTGGTAACCATACTGCCTCTGGGATCCGCGTCACATACGCCCTCAATGGGCAGCTTGCCGGATTTAGTGCAGACAGAAACGGCTGTCAGTCCTTCGGGCCGGGTAAATTCTTTGTATTCCAGCCCTTCGTGGATACGTTCCATAATGTTTCTCCACAGGGTACGCTCGTAACGATTGTAGTCCTGCACGGAATTGTCGTCAAAACCGCCCCAGGTCACACAGGTGTAATAGGGGGTGTAACCGGCAAACACCATATCCCGGTCATCGTTGGTGGTTCCCGTCTTGCCGGCGATTGGCATGGTGCCGAAGTTTACGGCAGTTCCGGTTCCGGAGGTGATAACATCCTGCATGGCGTCCGTCAAAAGGAACGCCGTAGTCACCTTAAGAACCGTCCGGGTCTGGGGCGTATTGTCCAGAAGCACGTTCCCGTCGTGGTCCAGAACCTGGGTGTAAAGCCGCGGTTCGGTGTAGGTGCCGCCGTTGGCTATGGTGGCGTAGGCCGCCGTCAGCTCCAGGGTGGTAACGCCGTTGGTGATGCCGCCCAGGGCAAGAGACTGCACAATATCCGACTGCTCCAGAGTGGAAAAACCAAAATTTTCCAGGTAATCGTAGCCTACCTGGGGAGAGATATCTGTCAAAGTTTTTACCGCTACCACGTTGATGGAGTCGATGATACCCTCTCGGATGGTGGTGAGCCCTCGATAAGTCCGACTGGCATTTCGAAGGGGTTGGCCGTTGGAGTAGGTGTAGGGCGCGTCGTCCTGCACGGTGGCCAAGGTCATGCCGGAGGTATCAAGAGCCGGCGCATAGGCGGCCAGGATCTTGAAAGTAGAGCCGGGTTGCCTGGTAGTGTCCGTGGCACGGTTTAAGGTGCGGCTTCCGCTCTTTTCGCCGCGGCCTCCCACAATGGCCTTCACTTCACCGGTGTACTGGTCCATAACGACCACGGAAGACTGGGGCTGAAGGGTATAGATGACGGATTCGGCTTCCACCTTATCGCCTTCCGCAAGAATTTCTGCCTTGTAGGCCTCAATGGCGGCGGCTGCCTCCTCCTCACTATTAAAATTGAGGTTATAGTCCGCGTTTGTTTCCTTATAATAGTTGAGCATAGTTTGCTCGCTTAAGTTTTCCACGGTGCCGTCCGCCCTCTCGATGGTCAGACGGTAGGAGAAGGAGTATTTTACCTCGTCCGGGTAATTTTCCGGGTCATTCATCTCCTCATCGCAGATAGCCTGGATCGTCGGGTCCTGGGTGGAATAGATGGTGAGCCCGCCTTCGTACAGCGCTTTGTAAGCCTGGGTGGCGTTGTAACCCCTTTCATCCATCAAATCCTGGGCAACCTGGTCAATCACTGCGTCCACAAAATAGGAGTTGGGGTTGGATTCGGCATACTGGATGTTGACCTGCTGGATGCGCTCATACACATTGTCAGCCATGGCCTCTTCGTATTCCGCCTGGGTGATGAACCCCAGATCCTTCATATTGGTGAGAACTTTTTCATGCCGTTCCGCGTTGGCTTCCGGGTGAGATACCGGATTCCATTTGCTGGGATTCTGGGTAATGGCGGCGATGACTGCGCTCTCGGAAATGGTAAGATCCGACACATCCTTTCCGAAATACCGCAGGGAGGCAGACTGAATTCCTAAGGTGTTCTGACCTAAGTTGATGGTATTTAAATAATTCTCCAGAACCCAATCCTTGGACTTGGTTTTGGAAAGCTGTACCGCCAGATACTGCTCCTGAATCTTCCGTACCAGACTTTCCATAAAATTTGATTCTTCCGTCCAGTCGGTGAACACGTTGTTTTTCAAAAGCTGTTGGGTGATGGTGCTGGCGCCTTCGGTAAACCGAAAGTTATTGGTGACACCTACAACGGCAGCCCGGATGATTCCCTGGATGTCAATACCGTTGTGCTCGTAGAACCGCTCATCCTCAATGGCCACAAACGCCAGCTGGGTGTGCTTGGGAATCTCATCAATGGTTACATAAATCCGGTTGGAGCCGGAAGCCACCAGTGTGTCTATCTCGTTCCCCTGATTGTCCAATACCACCGATAAGTATCCGGTGGGTGTGGCATCAATTTCATCTATGTCGGGCGCGGAATCAATAATTCCCTTCAATGCCCCAAAGCCGGCACAGGCGCCGATGACAATCACAGCGAACAGGCAGACGAGCATTGTTTTGAGGAAAATTAAGGAAAACCGCCTGCGGGTTGGTATGCTCTTTGAGGCGAGCTGTTTTTCCTTGCGGGAAGTGCTCTTTTTTCCGTAATTCATGAAAAGCCTCCTTTCTCGGTTTCAAAATTACGATAGTTGCAAATTCATGTATCCAATAATTATAACAAAGAAATATGTGAAAGAAAAGAAAAAAATCTTAAATATTCTGTGAAGACGGACGCGCCCTTGCAAATGGCGGGAACCGGACTGCTTTGCGCGGGCTGGGAGCCGGCGTGAGTTCACCATTCCCTAATAGGATAGCCACTTGCCGGGAAAAATAAACCAGTTTATGGCAATGGAAAAAAATCAATTTACCGTTAGAAAGAAAATGACAACAAGCAAGGAGGATGTTATAATGAAAATAAAATTACCTGGCAAGGAGTGTTAATGCTATGGAAGAGACGGCAATAAAAATGTTATATCGCGGCGGTACGGGAGAAATCGTGGAAAAGAAATCTCGGTTTATCGCCACGGTCAGAAGGATAGAGAATGAGGAGGAAGCATTATCCTTTGTGGCACAGATGAGAAAGAAATACTGGGACGCCCGCCACAACTGCTATGCCTTTGTGGCGGGGGATAACCACCAGCTCGCCCGGTGCAGCGACGACGGAGAACCGGCAGGAACAGCGGGAAGGCCCATTCTGGATGTGCTTCTTGGGGAGGATGTACATAATGCGGCGGTGGTGGTGACCCGTTATTTCGGTGGAACGCTTCTGGGCACCGGCGGGCTGGTCCGGGCTTACCAGGGAGCCACCCGGGAGGGGTTGAAGAACAGCCTTATCGTAACCCGCCGACAGGGGCGTCTGCTCTCCATAGAGACGGACTACAACGGCCTGGGGAAAGTACAATACCTGTTGGCAAAGGCGGAGGTCCACACCGTGGATTCCTTATATGGAGAACAGGTAGCCATAAAAGCCATGGTTCCTTTATGCCAGCTTCAGAAACTGAAGGAGGAACTGACCGAGGCCACCAGCGGCAAGGCGCTATTGTTGGAGGGAGATACGGCTGAGTTTGCTGAGGTTGAGGGAGAGATTATTATTTTTTAGAGAAGCGAAAAAATGGAGATTCGTATATTTTTGCCTGAAAATGAAAAAAATACTTGCAATATGGCTTGGATTGATATATAATACAACATGTTGAGAAACAGTGGCCCATCGCCAAACGGTAAGGCAACGGACTCTGACTCCGTCATTTCAAGGTTCGAATCCTTGTGGGCCAGCTAGAACCATCACTGACAAGTGATGGTTTTTTTCACTCTACAGGAAAGTTCTTAGAACTTGCGCAAGATTCTTTCTCATAAACAGGAGGGCCTATGTACAGCTTTGACAGCAGAGTCCGCTACAGCGAGGTGGACGATCGGGGGAAATTAACCTTTACTTCTATTATAGATTACTTTCAGGACTGCAGTTCCTTCCACTCGGAGGATACCGGCGTGGGGATTGACTATCTTAAGCGGGAGCACATGGCCTGGGTGTTATCGTCCTGGAGGATTGAGGTGGAGCGATACCCCCTGCATGGGGAGCGGGTGACGGTAAGTACCTGGCCTTATCAGTTTCAGGGGTTTTACGGCTGGCGGAATTATCTTATGAACGATGAAACCGGAAAGCGGCTGGCCTGTGCCAATACCCTGTGGGTGCTTTTAGATACTGACACTGGCCGTCCGGTACGTGTGCCGGCACAGATGGGTGAGGCTTATCAGATGGAGCCGCCTCTGCCCATGGAGAGTAGTCCCCGGAAAATGAAACTGCCGGAGGGGATGGAGGCCCGGGAGCCTTTTGCGGTTCACAGATTCCATCTGGACACCAATCACCATGTGAACAACGGAAAATACATTTTGATGGCGGAGGAATATCTGCCCATGGAGTTTGAGATTGGGTGTATGCGGGCGGAATACAGGAAATCAGCGGTTTACGGCGACATCATTTACCCGTACGCGCGTATTGGAGAGAAACAGGTGACGGTGGCCCTCTGCCAGGAGGACGGGAATCCCTATGTGATAATTGAATTGGAGAGAAAACATGATTAAATTAGGAGAAAAGCAATCCCTTGTAGTGGTAAAAAAAGTAGAGTTTGGCGTTTATCTGGCAGAGAGTCAGAGTTCGGAGCAGCGTGTACTTCTGCCCGGAAAGCAGGTGCCGGAGGGAATCGGAATCGGAGATCTGCTGGAGGTATTTATTTACAGGGATTCCAAGGACAGGCTGATTGCCACCACGCAGAGTCCACGGCTTATGATGGGGCAGCTGGCGGCCCTTCGGGTTGTCTCGGTTCAGAAAATCGGCGCGTTCCTGGATTGGGGACTGGAGAAGGACCTGTTTCTTCCCTATAAAGAGCAGGAAGGCAGAATCCGTGAAGGGGACGAGGTGTTGACGCGGCTTTACATAGACAAAAGCAGTCGCCTCTGCGCCAGCATGAAGGGGCTCTACGAGCTGTTGTCCACGGATTCTCCCTATGAGGCCGGACAGACGGTTCAGGGCCGCGTATACGAATTCAGCGACAATTTTGGCACCTTTGTGGCGGTGGATGACAAGTACTCGGGACTGGTGCCCCGCCACGAGGACCACAGCGCCCTCCGGATTGGGGATGTGATCAAGGTCCGGGTGACAGAGGTGAAGCCGGATGGAAAGCTGACGCTGACTCTGCGGGAAAAAGCGTATTTGCAGATGGAGGAGGATGCCAGACGTGTTCTGGAGGTCCTTGAGGAATACGCGGGGGTGCTGCCCTTTAACGACAAGGCTTCCCCGGAGATCATCCTGCGGGAGATGAAGATGAGCAAAGGCGCCTTTAAGCGGGCGGTGGGCCGTCTGTATAAAGAACGCAAAATCGAGATTACGGAGAATGATATCCGAATACGAAGGAGCTGATACCGCTTCGGCGGGAAAGGAAAATGACATAAAAAGGAGAAGAAAGTATGTATGATGTGATTATAATAGGGAGCGGGCCTGCCGGATTGGCGGCGGCCATTTACGGACAGCGGGCCCGGCTTGACACGCTGGTTATTGAAAAACAGCCCATGAGCGGCGGACAGATTTTAAATACCTACGAGGTGGATAATTATCCGGGCCTGCCGGGGCTTGGCGGCTTTGAGCTTGGCATGAAGCTTCGGGCCCATGCGGATTCTATGGAAGCGGTTTTTGTTCAGGAAGAAGTGCGGAAGGTACAGCGGAAGGGGGACTACTGGCAGGTAGTGACCGACAAGGAAATCCACGATACCAGAACGGTGGTGTTTGCCACCGGAGCCGACCACCGGAAGCTGAATGTACCCGGGGAGGAGGAACTGACCGGTATGGGGGTTTCCTACTGCGCCACCTGTGACGGCGCCTTTTTCCGGGATAAAGTTACGGCTGTGGTAGGCGGCGGCGACGTGGCTCTGGAGGACGCGCTGTTTCTGGCCCGGGCCTGCAAGAAAGTCTATCTGATTCACCGGAGAGACCGGCTGCGGGGGGCAAAAGCCCTTCAGGAAAAGGTCTTTGCCACGGAGAATATCCAGGTGCTGTGGGACAGCCAGGTGGAGGAGATATCCGGCCAGGAGCAGGTGGAAAAAATCAAGTTGTACAATAAGAAGGAGGATTCTCATGGAGAGCTTCCCGTGGACGGTGTGTTTATCGCGGTGGGGATTTCTCCCAACACCCAGCTGGCCAGGGGAGTGGTGGATCTGGATGAAGGGGGCTATATTGTAGCTGGCGAGGACGGCAGAACCAGCGCGCCCGGAATCTTTGCGGCAGGGGATTTGAGGACCAAGCAGCTTCGCCAGGTGATAACGGCGGCGGCGGACGGGGCCAACGTGATTACTTCCGTGGAAAACTATCTTTACGGTTTGTAACAAATTTGTAAAAATTGGTTATTGACAAGGGGGAACCCCTTTGCTATAATAGCCATGTAATATATTTAACAAATTCGTAACAAATGGAAGCAAGAAAAGGACAACTGGGAGGTTCTCAATGAATAGAAATTCAATTCGGACGAAGGTAAGAATCGCAACCTGCTGTATGGCGGGCGCAATGGTTTTAAGCGGAAGCTCATTTGTATCTCACGCGGCAGTGACCGCAGGTGCATCCAGCTTTGTGTCTGTTGTGGCAGAGACACCGGTGGAGAGTGATTCCACCTCAGGCGTTTCCTTAAGTCTGGCGCAGTATTTAGTGGAAAAAGCAAATCAGGCCGTGGAGGCCCAGGCGGCAGCCGCAGAGGTGACGGAGAATGAGACCCCGGTTGTGAAGTCCGAGTTTGCGGATATCGGTGTATCCAATGTATCCGAGGATTCTTATATTAATATCAGAAGCGAACCGAGCACAGAGAGTGAGATCGTAGGGAAGCTTTACAGCGAGTCCGCGGTAACTGTATTGGGTACCGAAGGAGAATGGTATCAGATTCACTCCGGTAACTGCGAAGGCTACATCAAGATGGAATACATCATCACCGGCGATGAGGAGTTGGCCAAGTCCATCAGCACCAGAACCGCTGTTGTGAATGTTGATAATCTGAATATTCGAAACGACATGTCAACGGAAGCTGCCGTGATAGGACAAGCGAATACCAATGACCGGCTTCTGGTCCTGGAAGAACTGGAAGGCTGGGTGAAGGTAGCTACTGATGAAGGGGACGGATATGTGTCCGCCGACTATGTCGCCTTAAAGAATTATTTTAAGGTAGCGGAGTCTAAAGAGGAAGAAGAAGCAAGACTGAAGAAGGAAGAAGAAGCAAGACAGGCCAGAGAGGCGGCAAGTCGTTCCAGCTCAAGTTCAAGTTCGAGATCCAGTTCCGGCTCCAGCTCCAGCAGTTCCTCAGATACCGGTTCTGCTAAGACTTATAACCCGCCTTCAGGCGGAAGCGGTCAGTCTGTTGCTGATTATGCCTGCCAGTTTGTAGGTAACCCCTACGTGTATGGTGGCACCAGCTTGACCAACGGCGCGGATTGCTCCGGATTTGTAATGTCCGTATATGCAGCCTTTGGCGTGTCACTTCCCCACTCCTCCAGCGCTTTGAGAAGCGTGGGTTACGGCGTCAGCACTTCTGAGATGCAGCCGGGCGACATTGTCTGCTACAGCGGTCATGTGGGAATTTACATCGGCGGCAATACCATTGTACACGCAAGCAATCCTTCCGACGGAATTAAGTATACTTCTCCGGCGAACTACAAGACCATTCTTGCGGTAAGAAGAATTTTCTAATTTCATCTGTTTGCGAAAAGTGAATTAAGAACTGTTTCATTGGCCACGGTCAGCGAAGCAGTTCTTTTTATTCTGTAGGGAAGTTCTTCGAACTTCCCTACAGAATAAAATATTACGAGCAGCGAGCCAGGCAGCCGCGCTTGCGTGGAAATTTGGCACGAGGCGAGCAGCAACTTCTTCTTTCATCCCATGGGAAAATTCTCCGAATAGCAAATTGCACAAAAAGAAAAAAACACCCGAAAAAAAATGTCGAAAATTGTCTTTTCCTAAAAAAGTTATCCACATGAGAAAGTGCCGTTTTATAGGAAAAAGTGAGTTATCCACCGAGTTATAAACATTGTCCACATAAAAGGACATAAAAAAAGAGGTTTACATAGGTTGAAATACAAACAAGTGTTTTGATAAAATTGCAGAATTTGTAAAAAAACGGTAAAAAATGTTGACAATTCTATTTTCAGATAGTATCCGAAAAGAGTTGAAAAAGGACAACTATTTTGGTATACTTCATAAATAATACCAGGATATGAGAGGTATAGTATTTTTCTAACCAGAGAAACTAATGACAGGTGGCCTATGATTAAGAAAATAGAGATATTAGGTATCCAGCTAGACAACTACACAGTGCAGGAAGCTATGGGTAAGGTGGAGACGTTTTTGAACGGTACCGCCATGAGTACCATTGAGGATATTTCCATGGAAATGTTGGTGAAGGCCCAGGAGGACGAGGCCCTAAGGGACAGCATTGAGAGTCTGGACCTGGCTGTGATAAGTGAGCAGGAGATATTAAAGGCGGCCGGCGTCCATTCTCCTCAGCGGCTTAGGGAGACGGAGGAACAGCAGTTTTTTGCGGAATTTATGAAGCGGGCAGCGCGCGATAACCGGACGGTCTGCCTGGTGGCGGACACCGGGCAGCAGCTGTCACAGCTCCAATCTTTTTTTCGGGAGAACTACGGAAAGCTGCGGATTCTTAAAAGCTTCGCCCTTGAGGAATGTGTGGGCGATGTGGAAGGTGTGGTCAATGACATCAACGGAGAATCCCCGGATATTATTTTTTCCGTGCTGCCGGTGCCGGAGCAGGAATATTTTCTCATGGAACAGCGGAACAAATTAAACGCCGGTATCTGGTATGGCATGGGAAGCGGTTACGCCAGCGTGCACGGCGTTTCTAAAATCAAGCGTATGGCCAAGCGTCTGCTGCACAGGGGAATAATGAAGCGCATGGTGTCGAAATACGACCAGGAAAAATGAAGGGAATCAAATGGAGCGGATGACGAGAAAGAAGCCATGGATAGCTTGGGTGATGATTCTGGCGGGAACGGGCCTGATGGCTGCGGGGATAAAATGTATTTTTGACCCCATCGGACTGGTGACAGGCGGATTTACCGGTATTGCCATTCTGGTAAAGGAGGTCACCGGGCAATACGTGGAGGGAGGAATCCCTCTGTGGCTGACCAACCTGGGGCTGAATGTGCCGGTGTTCGTGGCTGCGTTGTGGGTTAAGGGCAGGCGGTTCATCGGACGCTCGGCGGTGGCGACGCTCTTATTGTCTGCCTGGTTGTATGTGATACCGGAGATAAATCTGGTCAGCGGGGACTATCCTCTGGCTGCCATCTTTGGCGGTGTGATTACCGGAGTAGGCATAGGAATGATTTTCCTGGCCAGAGCCACCACCGGAGGTACGGATATGGTGGCCGCTCTGCTTCAGCATAAGCTGAGACACTATTCTGTTCCGCAGATCATGCAGGTGCTGGACGGAATCATTGTGGTTCTGGGGTTATCCCTTTTTGGTTTGAAGCCGGGCCTGTACGCCATTGCGGCTATCTATATTGTGGCCAAGATTTCGGACGCCCTGATGGAGGGCTTCAAATTTTCCAAGGCGGTGTTTATTATCAGCGACAAATCCACGGAGGTGGCCGGGGCCATTATGGATACCATGGACCGGGGCGTTACGGGACTGGAGGCCCGAGGCATGTACTCCGGACAGGAAAAATGCATGCTGTACTGCGTGGTTTCTAAGAAGGAAGTGGTGGAAGTGAAGGAACTGGTCCTGCAAATAGACAAAAATGCCTTTGTGATCGTAACCGACGCCAGGGAAGTTCTGGGGGAAGGATTCCAGGAATATCACGAATAACCTGCTTTGTGAACTATGTATAAGGGAAAAAATGGGAATTATTGAAAAAAAGTCGAGGAAATGCATAAAAAATATGTATTTCCTCTTTCTTTTTTGGTAGTTATATTATAAAATACAAAGTATAGAGTTTTTTTCTTCCTTATGACGAGGAAAAAGGATTGTGAAATTTGTATAGAGAAAAGGAGTGCGGCAAATGATTTCAAATCAGATACTTCAAAACACAATTGACGGACTGAAGGGCATTACAAGAATGGATTTAGGTATCATAGATACGGAAGGGAAGGTGCTTGCGTCCACATTCCCGGAGACGGACGGATATATAAGTCCGGCGCTGGCCTTTGTGGAGTCTCCGGCGGACAGCCAGGTGGTTCAGGGATGCCAGTTTTTCAAGGTGTTTGACGAACACCAGCTGGAGTATATCCTGCTGGCCAAGGGAGACAGCGAGGATGTCTACATGGTGGGCAAGATTGCCAGCTTCCAGATTCAGAATCTTCTGGTGGCTTATAAGGAGCGGTTCGATAAGGATAATTTTGTCAAGAACCTGCTTTTGGACAATCTGCTTCTGGTGGATATTTATAATCGTGCCAAGAAACTTCATATCGACACTGATGTGCGCCGGGTGGTATTTATCGTGGAGACCAACCGGGAGAAGGACGGAAACGAACTGGAGAAGGTGCGGAGTCTTTTCGGCGGCAAGACCAGGGACTTTATCACCGCTGTGGATGAGAAGAATATCATCGTGGTGAAGGAAGTGGCGGAGAATGAGGGGTATGAGGATTTAAACAAGACCGCCGAGGTCATCCGCAGCCTCTTCCGGGATCAGGAGGAGGACCAGGTTCATATCGCCTACGGAACCATCGTGAACGAGATTAAGGAGGTGTCCCGCTCTTACAAGGAAGCGCGAATGGCCCTTGACGTGGGTAAAATTTTCTTTGAGGAGCGCCATGTGGTTGCTTACTCCACCTTAGGGATAGGCAGACTGATTTACCAGCTGCCCATTCCGCTGTGTAAAATGTTCATTAAGGAAATTTTTGACGGAAAATCACCGGATGATTTCGATGAGGAGACATTGACTACCATCAACAAATTTTTTGAGAACAGCCTGAATGTATCCGAGACCTCCAGACAGCTCTACATACACCGGAATACGCTGGTTTACCGTCTGGATAAGCTCCAGAAGAGTACCGGGCTTGATCTTCGGGTGTTCGAGGACGCCATCACCTTCAAGATTGCCCTGATGGTGGTAAAATACATGAGATATATGGAAACTTTGGATTACTAGGGAATGTTTTTTAGGAGGCTTGCATGATTACACTGGAACATGTCAGCAAGGCGTATACGGCGGGAATTCCCGCCTTGAACGACGTCAGTCTGCATATTGATAAAGGGGAGTTTGTATTTGTGGTGGGAGACAGCGGTTCCGGGAAATCCACCCTGATTAAGCTGCTGTTGAAGGAACTGGAACCTACTGATGGGAACATTATCATTAACGGGAGGAAATTAAGTGCCATTAAGAGAAAGCAGATTCCGAAGTTCCGCAGGAATATCGGCGTGGTATTCCAGGACTTCCGTTTATTGCAGGACCGGGATGTGTATGAGAACATCGCTTTTGCCCAGCGGGTCATTGCTACCCCCACCAAGAAGATCAAACGCCGTGTGCCGGTGATGCTGTCCATGGTGGGCCTGGCAGCCAAGTACAAGTCCTATCCGAGACAGCTGTCCGGCGGTGAACAGCAGCGTGTGGCCATCGCCCGGGCCCTGGTGAATGAGCCAAAGATTCTTCTGGCGGACGAACCCACCGGGAATCTTGACAACCACAACGCCTGGGAAATCATGAAGCTGCTGGATGAGATTAATAAAAAAGGCACCACCGTGCTTGTGGTTACCCATAACATGGAGATTGTGAAGGCCATGAAAAAGCGTGTGATTACAATGAAGAAAGGCGTTGTCGTCAGTGACGAGCGGATGGGTGACGATGATGCGGTTTAGTACATTTGTGTATACGTTCAAACAGGGTGTCAAAAATATCTGGAGAAATAAGATTTTTTCCCTTGCGTCCATCGCAACCATGTCTGCCTGTATTTTTCTGTTCGGACTGTTTTATTCCGTCGTCGTGAATTTCCAGAGCGTGGTGCGGGAAGTGGAATCCGGCGTGGCCGTCACGGTCTTTTTCCAGGACGGCATCAGCCAGGAGCGGATCGACGAAATCGGCGACCTCATCGACAACCGGGCGGAGGTGGCTGACATGAGATACGTGTCCGCGGACGAAGCCTGGGAGGAGTTCGGGGAGATTTATTTTGAGGGCGCGGAGGATATGATTGAGGGCTTTGAGACGGATAACCCGCTGGCGGAATCCTCCCATTATGAGATTTACATGAACGATGTATCCCAGCAGAGCGCGCTGGTCACCTATCTACAGTCCATTGACGGCGTGCGGGAGGTGCGAAGCTCGGACCTGGCCGCCAATGTGCTGACGGACTTTAACCGGCTGATCGGATATGTGTCGGCGGGAATTATTTTGATTCTGCTGTGCGTGGCTGTTTTCCTCATCAGCAATACGGTGACCACGGGAATTTCCGTCCGCCGGGAGGAAATCGCCATCATGAAGCTCATCGGCGCCACCGATTATTT
>CALWLN010000210.1 GCA_944381535.1 uncultured Lachnospiraceae bacterium | reverse complement strand
ATTGTACCTTCATTGTATCCTTCCATAATCACTGCCGGACATGCATAATTCGAAGTCATCTCCGACACATCCTGATTCAGATACAGCGCATCCGCGCGCTCGCCATCTATCCACAATTCAAAGCTGTCCGGTGTAGAACGTACCACAACCGTATGCCACTGGTTATCCTCAATATTCTTAAAACTGCTCCAGGAATTGGCTCCCACATCTATTCCCGCTACCTGCAGGGTCCCCTTGTCTGCAAAGAGATGAAACTGCATGTCACCGGTTACCATCTCCCCCTTAACCTTACAGCTCGCATTCCGCAAACGAATAACCCAGCTGTGTGATTTGCTAAACTTCACCTGCATGGACATATAAAATGTTGCATTCCGAGTCAGTCTGCTGTCACTCACCTCATAAGTAGCCGCCGGCGTTCCCTCACCCTGATGCTCCAGAACGATACCGGCACCTTCACCGCCGGTATAATCCACGTCCTTCGTGCTGTCATAAGTTCGGGCTGATGCTGCATCTACAATCAGTGTATCCCAGGGAGAAAGTGCAAAACACATGACAATAACCAATGCACAAACCTTCTTGAGCCATATCCTAGCACTTTTTTTCATGTGCGTAATTCCTCCCTATTTTTTATTGTAAACTGTATCCAGGTAAGACTGCATGCTTCCCCGCATAGAATCTAAAACACTTGCCGGACTTCCTTGATTCCATAATACTGCCGGCTGTAGTGCATTGTTATATAGAGCATTCAGATCCCCAATACCATAGATATAATCAAAGTTTGAATTTTCATACAACAACTTATAATTATCTACACTATCCTGATCTCCGTCTTGGAAGAACTGTACCTCAATAGCCGAATCGATCCAGTCGTCTCCCTGATAAGAAGCTGCTCTCTCAGCCAATGCATTAATGATGATCACTGCTTTATCCAGATCCTGATTATTTACCGTCACACCAAATCCTAACATGTAATGGCCATCACAGGAATAACTGTCTGTATCCGGTCCCTTCGGCATCGGAACAAATCCATATTCAATGTTGTCTGCCGCCGGTTTGATCAACTGGTTCATAACCCATGTCTCACACATATAAAAAGCGGCCTTTCCGTTTACAAATTCCTTTACAAAATCAGCCTGTGAATAACCTCCTGCAAGGAAAGATTCCTTTGTTCTCCATGACTCCGGAATGTAAGCCACATTATAGGTATTCGCAAGATCTGCCGCAAAGGTCAGACCATTGATCACCTTCTGGTCGGAGAAATTCTCTACCACCTTTCCCTCCTCGTTCATTACCGCAAGACGTCCACCGTTTGCATTAATAAAGTCAGTGCAGTATTTATCGCCGGACTGGGACATAACACCGTAGCTCTCCGGAATTCCATCGTTATTGGAATCCACAGTAACCTTCTGGCAGATTTCCAGGAATTTGTCAAAGGTCCATTCCCCATTGTCCACTAACTGCCGAATATCCTCCTCAACACCAAGATTCTTTAACAGCGTCTTATTGTAGACCATTCCTCCGCGCACTTCATACGGCACTGCATAGGACAGCGCATAAGGCCTGCCTTTATAAGTGGCCAGCTCCGTATACTTTGAGGTATAATCCCAGCGTTCATCTGACATATCAAGCCCCTCTATGGAGTCTAACGGTCTTAAATAACCTGCGCCGATGGCATTGTATAACTGCGTGAGATCCATCTGTACCAGATCCGCCACTTTCTCACCGGCTAAAATCTTGGATGAAAAATTTCCCGGATATGGTATGACTGTAATCTTGCAGTTATACAAATCCTCCACCTCCTCGCGGCGGTCCTGCCAGGCCTGTTCCGAAACGATCAGATCCATTCCGGTAGGGTCCTCATAGTACTGAAACGAAGCGGCGATGGTAAATTCATAACCGCCCAAATCCTGTACCTCCGCATTCGTATAGGGATCCACCTTTGGGAATTCCTCCCCGCCGCCTTCCGTGGTCTCCGTTTCCGGGGCTTCCTCCCCGCCCCCGCATCCGGCAATCCCAAACAGCATCACTGCTGCAAGACCAAGTGCTAAAAAACGTTTCATTTCTCTCATTTCTTCTCTCCTCCTGTTATCTACTATTGATAAATGATTATATGATTAGTTTGCCATCCCGCTAAGAGTGATGCTCTTAACCAGATACTTCTGGCAAAATATCATCAAGATTAACATCGGTATCATGATAATAATGATACCTGCATATGTAACGTTTCCCGCCGACATCCCCATCATGCCGTCTAACTCCAACAGTGTACTGCTTAAGAGCGACAAGTCAGGATAGAATGCCGTGGCAAAGGATGTCTCTGTCCAAGTCCAACAAAATGCGAACAAAAATACGGTAATCATAAGTGCTTTCGCATTTGGTACTACCACCAGACCAAAAGTCTTAAAAATTCCTGCGCCATCAATATACGCAGCATTTTCCATATCAGTAGGCATCTGTTCAAAGAGCGACTTCATCAGAAAAATATAGAGTGCCTGCTTCAGCCCAAGACCGGTAAGGGATAGGATATAATACGGTATCAGGGTATTAATCAAATTCATCTTTAAGCTTCCAATTCCAAAAAAGCGGAATTGGAAATACTGTGGAAGCTGTAGGACTGTCATAGGCACCAGCATGACTACGAACAGCATAAAGTTCAAAAATTTCTTTCCCCTGAACTTAAACCGCGCCAACCCATAGCCAATCACCAGGCTGGACAGCATCTGAACAATTGCAATAGTCACAGAAAACAAGATGGAACGAAGTCCCGTCTCCCCAAAGAGGTCCAAAAGTTCCGCTGCCTTCCTCCAATAGAACGTTGACCAGTTTTTAGGAATCATAGACACAGTGTAGTCCCGAAAATCCTCCTGAGACATACACGCGTACAAAAAGTACTGGATGATCGGCTTCAAGATGACATAGCACAGCCCGAAAATCAGCACAAAACGCAGTACGCGCATCACATACTTCGAAATCTTTGTATAGAGCGCTTTATCCTTCATCACACCACACCTCCTAATCCTTGTGTAAATTTCCAAGCTTGATGATACCGCCGCCCACCAACAGACAGACGCCAACCCCCATCAGATACAGCACATTCATGGCCGCCGCAAATGAAAGCTGATTATTCACAAACTCCTGGTTCACGATATATTCGTAAATCTCCGTATCCGTGGCCGTAAAAATACTGATCAGCGTATATACGGCACAGATGATAATCTGCGGGACAACGGAGGGAATGGTAATCTTCCAGAAGCACTCCCAGGCGGAACACCCCTCCACCTTTGCCGCCTCGTAGATGGAGGATGGAATCTCCTGCAGCGCAGCCAAAAGTACATAAATCTGCATTCCCGAGGATCGTATAATCCTGTTCAGACCGTTGGCCGCCTCCACAATCACCTGTATCAGGCCCTGACCCACGTCGATGCGTTCCAGAAGAGCGTACACCCCGGAGCTGGACGAATCCGCAAGAGCGTTGCCCAAATCGCTGACCGTCATGATAGAGACCCAGTTGTTCTGGACGTAGGCAATAGCTCCGGTGGACACGATGACCGGAATGAAAAAGATTACTCTGGCCAGCGTTCTCCCATGAAATTCCTGATTCAGAATCGATGCGATCAACAGGCTGAAAATCAGGATAATCGGGGTCTGTACTAAAACGGTCCCCAGAAGTTCCAGCAGCATCCGGTTGAACTTGGGATCCTCCATCAATGCCTTACGGTAATAGGACAGCCCGACAAAATCCAGAGAATACCCTCTTCCTCCCGACAGCACCTGTATATCGCTCATGGAAAAGCGGAACAGGTTGAACAGTGCCGGTATAAAGAACACGAACAATCCGATTATAAACGGAAGAACAAAAATAATTCCCATTCTGTTTCTTCTTGTAATGGCGCTTTTCTTTCTCTTTTTCATCTTCATCGGATCACTTCCTCACTACAGTATAGCTTTTCGCCTCTATCTCCTGCCCATTCCACTCTGCCGTCTCCTTCGTCTCATTAAAGATGACAGAGACCTGATTTTGGTAGGTCACCTGATAAAGGCCATCCTGTAAAATCTCAAAATCTTCCACTTCTTCCCCTGCTCTTAAAGCATACAGTTCCTGATGTTCCTGGTAAAAACCTTTTATCTCCTCCGCTGCCACCTCAAAAGCAGTGGGGTACAGATCCTGGTCACCCTTTAAGGATTCCAGCGCTTCTTTGTCCGTCACGCAGGAGTAATAGGGATTTGCACCGGACAACAGGGAATCAAACGTCACCTTTTCCTGATTTCTCGTCATATTCAAGGCTTCGCCGGCAAAGCTGACGCGGCCGTGCAGCACAAGCTGGTAAAAGGGAATACTGAAGCTCTCCGCGGAGAAAGCGGAATCCGAAAGCGCCATATTCAAAAGATGGTCCGTATACGTCAGCACATATTCATTTCCAACATCCGTCATCAAAAAACCATCTCCCTTCAGCATTTCCAGAGCCTGCTCTACTGCCCTGCCGGTCTCGACCCGGTCATATTCATCCTTACTGTTAAAGTCGGAGAGCAGTGTTCTGCCCGCATCGCCCACAGAGACATTGATGCCCTTCGTCCCAGCTTGTTCCGTGAGCGTTGTCCGAAAACTCTCTGCCATACTTTCATACAGTTTTGGAGACACCATATATCTCACATGAACTTGATTTTCCGTCTCTCCTGTCACCAGATCACTGTCACTCACATCAGCCAGCGTCCTGTCCAGCCTTCGTATCACATCCGAGGTGGACGAGAAGCTGTCAAAGGCAGTATCCTTATACACGGATAGAAAATCATCCTCCAGGAAAAGCCCGCCGCCATGTTCTTCCAGCATGACCGCCAGTTCCTTTAGTTCATCCATGGTCCCCACCTTCGGTTCCAGGGAGAACGCGTCGGACATCCCGTGGTATTTCCCGCCATTCTTGGCATATCCGGTCAGGCGGACATACACGTTTTCAATCCCCTCATCGTACAGCTCCTCCACCGCCTTTTTTATGTCCTTCAGCGTAGAGAGTACCACCTTTTCCTGGTATGAAATGCCCATGAAGGAGGCATCCTGCTCGATGTACCCGGTAAATTCCAAATACAGGTTCATGCCGTCACGGTCATCCGAAGCGGTTAGCTTCCCAGACTCTATAAGCTCGTCTCGATACCAGGACGCCATGTCCATCACTCTGGCCTTCTTATCCAGGAAATGATACTGTACGCAAGGCTGCTCCACCGGAAGCTCCGTGGAAAATACGGCCAGGCCCACGTTAGTCTTGCGCATGGTAAAGTTGTCCGTGGAATAGAGTTCAAATTCCGGATACACATGGGCACAATACTCCGTATTTCCTGCCCGGTACGCGCATATTTTCGCCATGGCCGCCGCGCCATCGACATAGGAGATATAGCTCCCTTTGGTACTGCTGTATCCGAAAAGCGGCATACACGCGTTTTTGGTATTTGTGGAGGTGACCTGGTTCTCACAGATAATGTCATTCCCGTATAGCTTCTGGGAATATCCGGCATTGTCCACATCATCAATCCGCATAATGGAACCGCTTCCGTCCGGTAGCAGCAGGAATCCTTCCTGATCGGAGACCACGCCGCAGTTGAAATAGGGAAGCACAGCCACCGACTGCAGCGTATATTCCTCACTGTTCCCGGTAATAAGATCCGTCAGCACCCGCACATCAAAGCCATCCTCCGTCAGACTGTACTCCACCGGTACCGTAAACTGCATGGAAGCCTTTTCCTCCAATTCGATTCCCATGGCCTCGATATCCTTCTCGTATTGCTCCCTGGTATAGGAAGCCTGCTCCATATAACGACTCAGTGCTTCCATATCCGTATCGCTTAAGCTGCTGTTCAAAATGTAAAGCGTATGTTCTTCTCCGTATGGATATTTCTTCCGAATCTCCCCTGCCTCCGTAGTCTCATTGTCCGGCTCATACACCTTGTACATCAGCTTCAGCTTGAACATGGTGTTGGAATCCAGATTCTCCGTTATCCTCTGATACAGCGTCTCATCCAGAACCTCCGGCACAAAAGGCGGGTCCGCCTCCAGCTGCAACCGATAGTACACCCGAATCTTCGACCCGTCCGCCAGCACATCAAAATTTCCAAAGGCCACGGAATGTTGGTTAGAATTCATCTCCAGCTTCTGGCTGTTCTCATCATAATAGGAAACCACCAGCTCGGATTGGGCCTTCTCGCTCAGCTCCATCTGGGCGCCCTCAAGCTCCCCTGTCACGGCA
The DNA here is from genome assembly GCA_944381535.1 of uncultured Lachnospiraceae bacterium. Taxonomy (GTDB): domain Bacteria; phylum Bacillota; class Clostridia; order Lachnospirales; family Lachnospiraceae; genus 14-2. The sequence goes on along the minus strand of CALWLN010000210.1, from coordinate 4,474 downwards.
GAGTAATATACGGCACCGCAGCCCTTATCCTCCAGTGTAAAATGTCCCGTGGCAGCGTCCATCTCAAGGCGCATCCTGCCATTCTCCAACAGAACCGTATCTGTTTCTGCCCGTGTCCAGCCTGCGTCCTCTGCGGAGCGTTCCTGTTCCCCATACGAACTGCTCGTTCTGACTTCTTTTTTCTGACCGCAGCCTGCCAGTATTCCCAGGAAAACCGCACAGGTAAGTGCCAGAATGATTCTCTTCTTTCTTTGCATCGCGCATTCATACCCCTTTCCTGTGAATGATTAAATATTGCGGTACAGCAGTTCCCGGTAGATACTGTAGAAAAATCTCACCATATCATCCACCAGATTAAAGAACACCAAAGCCACAAACAACATCAGCGCCATTCCGATAATGGTGAGAATCATGGTTTTTATCCCTTGTCCAAGAGAATAATCATGAGTCATCATCATACCGAAAAAAATCAGGCCGGCAATCCATATCATCAGAATGATCTTAATCGTCGAATACAGGAATGCCTCTTGCTGAGACAACACATGAGACAGCGCAAAGAGCGCGATTCCGCCTGCAATATAAGGACGAAGCGCAGTTGCCATGGAGATGTAAATATCCTTCATGGTTCCTTTTCCATCCATCAGAGAGGTAAAGCACCAATTTCCGACGCAGTACGTTACCATCAGGATAATGGCCGCCAGCAGAGCGACAATGGCATCCACGTCCTCCGGCTGTCCATCCAGGAAAATGTATCCACTGAACTGCACATTCAACAGATAAATTATCAAAAACAAAGCCACAATGACATTGGCCGTCAGGAGATTACCGCGTTTTTCACGTTTCAAACACCAGAAACCATCCAACGGATGGAAGGAACAGTATTTCGCATAAGTTAAGCCTTTTCCCAGTCTGCTTTCCCGAAACCTTCCTGCCCACTTCGTCTTTCGCCAGACCTTTTTATAAAGCAGGAAGCAGACAATCACTCCCACAAGAATCAATAGGAGGACCAGGTAATTTTCATAGATATAATTACTTCGATAAGAGCGGAACGCATCCGAATAAGCTTCCTTGTCCGCGGCACTCTTCGCATACTCCATGGATTTCTGATAGTCCTGCTCATACAATGCCAGTTTGCCCAAGGACTCCTTTGCCAGCGTATAAGTACTGCAATACCCCAGCACATGCTCCCAGCATTCCTTTGCCACATCATAGTCTCCTGCGTTCATGGTGGCATCCGCATTCAGAATCGCTTCCCCAAACTCCGTACACTCATACACGTTGATATAACCGGTAACCGCATCAGCGATCAAAATCTGGTTCCCTATACATTCAATTGCCATAGGCGAACTGGTGGTTCCGCTCTGGGAGCCGTTCTTTCCAAAGGCAAACAATAATCTTCCCTCGGAGTTATAGGCAAAAACATGTCCCAGATATGAATCCAGCGCATAATATACACCATTGCCGTCCACACATACATCCACGAATGCCGAGCTTGTGGGAATGTATTCCGTATCCCCCGTCACCGTCTCGTCACCCGTAGTTTTCAATATATCAATTCCCTGCAAATTCAGACGTACAATGGGCTGTACTCCCTCCGATCTTGTGGTAGCATATAAAAAACCGCTGTCATCAAAAAGGATAGAATTATACTCTGTAGGTACGCTTTTCGTCAAAGCCTCCTTCTGTTCCTCTGTCATAAACATTTTCCAAAGTTCATCCAGGAAATTTGTTTTGACCTCAGGCGCACCGATAAATGACTGAAAACTGCCGTCCGTATCTAAAACAATAAAACCGCTGTTGACGCCCTGAGCCACCACATACATTTGTCCGGTGATTCCCACCGCCAGGCGAATCGGCTGGTAATTATAATTCTCTCCCAGCTGTTTGATCTCCGGTCTGTCAAAGCTTCTGACAAACGAGTAATCATCCGTCCGGAACGTAACAATCCTGCTGTTATCGGTGTCTGCCACATAGAGGATTCCATCCCTGACACAGACGCCGCTGCAGCCTGCCAAAGCATCCGCTTTTCCGTTGTTGTTAAAGGTGCTCAAAACATATGTCTTTTCCAGTTCACTGTCAAATACCGTAATAGTGCCTGCCTTGGGATCCGCCGCATAAAGTCTCTGATCTTCTTTGCAGTAAAACAGATCACTGATTTCCTGAAATCTGTCTGTCAGTTTTCTTTCAAACACATAAGGCATCTGTATTGCCACCGGCTCTCCATTGTCATACACATACGCGTCATACACCGTATCCGGGTTCTGATAGTCCGCTGCGTTAACTACATTTGCGAAAGAGAAAAAAAGCAACAGACACATCAGTATCATTCCATATTTTTTTCTTCTATTCATACCCCTAGTCCTTCATACCTGATGTCGCCATGGTCTGCAGCACCTGACTCTGGCTGGCGAGGAATACTGTGATGGGAACAATCATCATAAACACCGTGATTGCCGCCGTCACGCCCGCTCTTGACAGGCCGGATGCTGAAATCTGGTTCAATACATATGCCAAAGTCTTCTTTTCTTCACTGTAAATCAGCATGTTTGGCAAGGTGTTCCAATAGGTCTGTACCGAGAGGAGAATTGCCGTACACCATGCCGGCTTGATATTAGGCATGATGATCTTCCAGAATACTCTCCACTCACTGGCGCCGTCCAGTCTCGCCGCTTCCAGAATAGAATCCGGGATGGACTGCTCCATGAACTGTTTGATCAAATACAGGCTCAGCGTAGAGCCCAGAGTCGGCAGGATCACCGACCACAGTGAATCCACGATTCCCAGATTCGACATGATCACATAGAGCGGAATAGCCGTCACGGTCGTATTGAACATCAAAGCCTTCACCACCAGGCCGAAAATGAAATCCCTCCCCGGATAATGCAGCTTGCACAGAGAATATGCCGCCATAGAGCCTGCGATGACATTTGCCAGCGTGCCCAACACCGTGATAAGAATCGTATTTACCAGATATCTGGAAAACGGCACAACGGAACTGGACATGGCATTGAACATATCGACATAATTCTTTAGTGTAGGATTCTTCGGAAATATTGTCGGCGGGAATTTCCACAGTTCCGACAGGCTCTTCAATGAATTTCCAACCACCAGCACCATGGGAAAGGCGCTGAAGCATGCAATTATGGCAATAAACCCAAACAGAGCGATGGTGCCGCCTCTGGATCGATTTAATCTCTTCATACTACTCACCCACCTTTGAAATAATTTTTTGCACAAATCTGTTAGCCACCAGCATAATGATGAACAGCACAGTGGCAATGGCTGACGCATACCCCAGTTCCAATCTGGTGTTAGCATAATCGGAAAGCTCATGCACCATGGTGTACAACGCGTAGTCAGTACTGGGATTTCCGAAAAGGCCGTCCAGAATCGGTCCAACGCCAAAGGACCCCGTAATACTCATGACCGCGCCGAACAGAAGCTGAGGCTTCATGGACGGTAGCGTAATATACCAGAGTTCCTGCCAACGATTGGACACTCCGTCTATAGCACCCGCCTCATACATAGTCTGGTCAACATTGAGAAATCCTGCGATGAACGACAAAAAGCTGGTTCCCAGGCTGCTCCACAAGATCACAAGAATCGCCACATAGATCATATAGGTCGGGTCTGTGGTCCATTGGATCGGCTCGTAAATAATGTTATGATTCAGCAAAAACGAGTTGATCCATCCGTAGCGGTCGCCATTGAAAATAATCGTAAACACCAGATACACCCCGCCGCAGATGGACGGCGCATAGAATATCAGAGTCAGAACCGAACGAATCTTCCGTGAAAATTCACTGATAATCCAGGCCAGGGTCAGGCTCAGGAAATAGCTGACCGGTCCTGTGACCAGGGCAAACACCAGGGTATTGGAAATCGCCTTCATAAATAATTCATCTTTTAGGAACAGCTTGATGTAGTTGCTCAAGCCCACGAAATCCGGCCATACAAATCCGTTAAAATAAGTAAAACTCAAGACAATTGAAGCGACCATCGGCAGAATCGTAAATACTGCAAACGCAATCAGGAAAGGCGCCAGAAACGCATAGCCAGTCAAAATCTGTTTCTTCGTATATTTTTTCTTCGTATTTTTCTTCTTCATCCGCTTCAGCCTCTATTTCTGATTTTTCAATTCTCTTGTCTTCTCCTGAATCTCTGTATTGATATCATCCGTAATGGAAATCAGTGTCTGCACAATGTCATCCCCGTCATAAACCACATCGCGGAACGCAAAATTAAAATATCGCTCCACATAGTAGGAGCCCGGCACCTGCGGTACGCCTTTGCAGTAGGAAAGCTGTTCCTCCAGCAGACTCTGTTCCTCCCTGGTCCATGGTATTGTCTCCCGGGCCGCATTGGACGCCGGATTCACACGCCCTGCTATTCCCAATACTGTCTCAATGTTTCTGGCATACTTTGTCTGGGCATCATCCCCTGCCCACCATTTTAAGAATTCCCATGCTTCTTC
>CALWLN010000209.1 GCA_944381535.1 uncultured Lachnospiraceae bacterium | reverse complement strand
GAGTGGACGGGGGACAGGGAATTTTTAGAGGAGTGTCTGCCCTACATCCATAAGAGTATCGCCTGGCTCCGGGAGCAGGACGACGACGGGGATATGTATCCCAGCGGCTATGGGATTACTGAGATTGCCGGCCTCAATATGGAGATGATCGATACCATCGTGTATACCTGCGAAGCCTACGAGTGCTATGGAAAAATGCTGGAGATGGAGGGGGACCATGAAGCTTCCAGGGCCTACCTTGCATTGTATGAGCAGATGAAGGAGAAGATCAATCAGGAGCTGTGGGACGAAGAAAATGGTCTTCACTGCGACGCCTACGCTTCCTACGCCACCATTGAGAAGAAGCGGGACGTCATCGAGGGTATGCTGGACAGCAGCCACTCGGACGAGATGAAAGATTATATTCTGAGAATCCTGGAGGAGAGAAAAAATGACGGAACCATGGAACGGGGCTGGCTTTTGAACCGGAACTGGCCTATCAACACCCCCATGGAAGTGGGAATCGCCGATAGGGAGAAGGCCATGCGGGCCCTTGAGGTTATGTCCACGGACGATTATATCGGACCCTACGGAATGTACTTAAGCGCCATGTACCGGGGGGCGCAGATGACCATCAGCACCGGCGTGATGGCTGTGGCCCAGGCCATGTACGGCCGGGTGGACGAAGCGTTGCGTCTGATCGAGAAAATGTTTACCACCTTCGGCATGGCCACTCCTGGCTCCATGTCCGAGATGTCACCGGATTACGGCTGTTTTGTTCAGGCCTGGACGGCCTACGCCGTATTTCTTCCGGTGGCGCGGTTCTTCTTCGGTATCGAGCCCCTGGCCTCCCGGAAGAAGATTCTGGTGAACCCCTGTATGCCGGGAAAATGGGAAAAGGCTTCCCTGGAGGATGTGCCGGTATTGGACGGCACCGTCTCTGTCCGCGTGGATGGCAAACTGCTCAGCGTGGAGAACAAGACCTCCTATCCGGTCATTCTCTGCGGCGGAAAGGCCGAGTGCCAGCCGGGCCAGAGCGTGACGGTAGATTACAAGTAACAGCCGGGGCAGCTTCTTGTGAGCCGTATCCGTACTCAGCCCAAAAGCATGGCTACAGATAATAACCGGAGGTATCCCTATGTATTTCAACAAAGAACAAATGACAGTCTCCCTGCTGGAATCCCGGGCTCTGACCGGGGAGCAGAGGGATGTATCCTATCTGATGGAACTTGAAACGGATGCGCTGTTGTTTCCGTTTCTGTACGAATCCGGCCTGCGGGGCTCCGTCAACTACAAACCACAGGAGCTGCACGGCGGCTGGGATTCGCCCTTGAGTCATATCCGGGGGACTTTTACCGGACATTACTTAAGCGCCTGCGCGCTTCTGTGCCGGGACGGGGCATATCCCCTTCTGAAAGCCAAGGCGGAATATCTGGTGGAGGAAATCGCCAGATGTCAGGCACAGAACGGGGGCTTGTGGGCCTTCCCTATCCCGGAGAAATATGTCTGGGGTGTGAAGGAGGGAACCGGATTCTGGGCGCCCCTCTATGTCTGCCACAAGGTGATGATGGGCCTTCTGGACATGGGAAGATATCTGGGCAATCAGACCGCCTATAGGATTCTTGAGGGCTGCGCCCGCTGGTTTGAGCAGTTCCTGGAGAAGGTGACACCCCAGGAACTGTGGAAAATGATGGATTTTCAGGAAAGCGGCGGCATCATGGAGCTGTGGGCCGACTTGTATGCTATCACCGGGGAGGAGCGGCATCTGAAACTCATGCGGGGCTTCGAGCGGAAAAGCCTGTTTGAGGCCATGTTAGAGAAACGGGATGTCCTCACCAACATGCACGCCAACACCACCATACCGGAGATTCACGGAGCCGCCAGGGCTTACGACGTCACCGGGGAGGAACGGTATCTTGAGATTGTGAAAAATTACTGGGACCTGGCGGTGACCCGGAGAGGGATGTTCGCCACAGGCGGGCAGACCTGCGGGGAAGTCTGGACGCCCATGATGCGCCAGTCCGCCCGATTAGGGGAACAGAACCAGGAGCACTGCGTAGTCTATAACATGATCCGCCTGGCGGATTACCTTCTGAAATTCACCGGTGAGAAGCAGTATGGCGACTACATCGAGCGGAATATCATAAACGGGATTTTTTCCCAGACCTTCTATCAGTCCCGGACTCTGGATTCTTACGGGGAATCTTTGATACCGGATACCGGTGTGGTTGCCTACTATCAGCCGCTGATGGCCGGCGGGCAGAAGCGCTGGGGCAGAAAGACGGAGGACTTCTGGTGCTGTCACTGTACGGCGGTGCAGTCCAATGCCAGACTGTGGGAATACATTTACTATATCCGTCAGGATGGCGTGCTCATAAGCCAGTACCTTCCCTCCAAAGCCCATTTAAAGACCCCTGGGGGAGAACTTGATATTACCATGGAGCGGGAGGATTCCGGCGTCAGCTGCGTGGAGGTGACCGAGACGGCCATAAGCCGGGGAGAGCGGCCCATGGAGGACGTCTACCGGATACATATCACGGCCGGGGAGGCTGTTTCAGTTCCGATTTTCCTGCGGATCCCCTGGTGGATCAAGGGCGAGATGAAATGCTTCCTCAATGGCGTGCCCTTTACGGGAACCATGGAAAACGGATATTTAAAGCTGGAACGTGCCTGGAAGGATGAGACACTTACGGTGGTGCTGCCAAGAGGGCTTCACACATGGCCCCTGGCGGATGAGCCGGACACGGTGGCGATTCTGGACGGTCCCACGGTTCTGGCGGGACTGATTGACGGAGAGCGGATTCTCTACGGAGACAAGGAGAAGCCGGAGGAATTCATCAAACCCCACAACGAGCGGGTGTGGGGAAGCTGGACGACGACTTATAAGACCTTTAACCAACAGAACGGATTTTATTTAAAACCGTTAAATGAAGTGGGGAGAGAGCGCTATACGGTGTATTTCCCCATACGTCCGGAAAAAGGACAGAGGTAAGAAGTTATAAAAGGAGTGAGACATTTGGCTACGATAAAAGATGTCGCGAAAGCGGCAGGCACCTCAATAGGAACCGTATCAAGGGCCTTTAACGGCTATCGGGACATCAACCCGGAGACAAAGCGCAGAGTGTTTGCGGCTGCCCAGAAATTGAAATATTCTCCGAATATCAACGCGAAAACACTGTCTTCCAAAATATCAAAAAACATGGGACTTATTGTATCCGGGTTCATGGACAGCGATATGAGAAACGGGTCCGTATTGGCGCTGCTTAAGGGAACTTACCGGTATGCCTCGGAACACCAGCTGGAGGTAGCGCTCTACACCTTAAATCCGGAGGAACAAAAACAGAAAACCTACGAGCAGTTTTGCACGGAGCACAGCATTTTTGGAGCGGTCTTAAGCGGGATTGCCACGGATGACATTTATTTTCAGGAACTGGTGGACGCGGGACTTCCCTGCGTGCTGGTGGATGTATATAGCCGGGGAAAAGGAATCGGCTGTGTTTCCATCGACAACGTCAGGGCTGCGGCGGAAATGACGGATTACGTTCTGGACGCCAATCACAGAGAGATTGTGGTGGTTCAGGGCAAGAAACAGGCGGAGGTAAACAACTACCGCATTGCTGGAATTTTCAGCGCCTTGCAGAAAAGAGGCATGGAGCTTAGCAGGGACGCCATCCTCACCGGGGAATTTCGGGAACATGTGGCTTATGAAAAGACGAAGCAGTATATTAAGGAGCATGGCAAGCGCAAGGGTACGGTATTTCTGTGTCTGAGTGATGTGATGGCCCTGGGCGTTATGCGGGCCATAAATGAACTGGGATATTCCGTGCCGGAGGATTTTTCCGTGACCGGGTTTGACGGAATCCCCATTGTCGGCTATACCACACCGGGGCTTACCACTATCGAGCAGGATATGGAGGAGGTGGGCTACCAGGCGGCGGAGGTATTGCAGGATCTGCTGAAAAGCCCCAATAAAAGCAAGGATGTCTATGTACCTTATCGGTTTGTGGAGCGAAACAGCGTAAAAATTTTATAGGAGGAAACAAGTATGAATCATTTGCGTTATGACAAGGGCACGGGCGAATGGGAAAACTGGCTCATCAGCGAGGTCGTGTTTGACGAGCGTTTCTTAGGAAAATGCGAGGCTATTTTCTGCCAGGGCAACGGCTATCTGGGTGTCCGCAATGCCATGGAGGAGGCTTATACCTCCGAGACCAGGGACATGTTTGTCACGGGAACCTTCAATAAGTTCCATGAAAATGAGGTGACGGAGCTTCCCAATTTCCCGGATGTGACGAAGATGGCTCTGTATGTAAACGGCAGGCCTTTAAGTCTTCTGACCGGCAGGATTCTTGATTATGACAGAACACTGAATTTAAAGACCGGTGAGGTAGTACGCCAGGTCCTGTGGGAAAATGGGGAGGGCATTCGGTTGTCCTTCCGGTTCGCGCGTATAGTGTCCATGGCGGATGAGCATGTCATCGGGGCCAGAGTGGAGATCGAGCCCCAAAACGGTGATGTGGAGATAAAGCTGGTATCGGGCATTGACGGAACGGTGTCCAACAGCGGCGCCCAGCATTTCTGCGAGGGGGACAAGCGTCTCTACGACAACCGGTACCTGGAGATGGTGTCTGAGACAGTAGAGTCCAGGGTGACGGCCGGTATCTACACCACCCACCGTTTCTTGATGGACGGCCAGGAGACAGAGCCGAAGATTCTGCCTGTGATTTCCAGAAGAGAGATTAAAATCAGCACCCAGCTGCCGGTGAAGAAGGGCCAGAGGCTGGTCATTGAAAAGCTGTCTGCGGTATACACCTCCCGGGATAAGATTTACATGGAAGGAGGAGATGCGCGCGGCCGCATACCGGAGGGGGTATCCTTTACACCGGAAACGGTTGTGGAGGATATTAAAAATACAGGCCTTGCCCGGGTGAGAGCCCTTGGGGAGGAAGGCTATGAAAATTTGCTTCTGGCCAGCGCCCGGGTCTGGGCCGATATCTGGGAAAAAGAGGATGTGAGCATTGATTCCGCCAATGCCATAGACCAGCTTGCTCTCCGTTTTGCCATCTATCATCTGAATATCATGGTGAAGCGGGACGACAACCGGGTGGGCATCGGGGCCAAGGCCATGACCGGCGAGGGCTACAAGGGACATTCCTTCTGGGATACGGAGGTCTTCCTTCTGCCCTACTATCTTATGACGGAGCCTAAGACCGCCAGAACTCTGCTGGAATATCGTTACCGGGGCCTCTACGGCGCCAGAGCCAAGGCCAGGGAGTACGGCTACGAGGGAGCCATGTATCCCTGGGAGGCCGCCTGGATCACCGATGGGGAGGTGACGCCCATCTGGGGACCCGCCGACGTGGTGACCGGAAAACCCATCCAGTATCTGACCGGTATGATCGAGCAGCATATCTCCGCGGATATCGCCTTTGCGGTGTGGCAGTATTATTCGGCCACCGGAGACGAGGATTTCATGGAGCAGTGCGGCTATGAGATGATTCTGGACACGGCAAAATTCTGGGCCAGCCGTATCGAGTGGAAGGAAGACAGAGGCAGATACGAGATTACGGACGTTATCGGCCCCGACGAGTACAAGGAGCATGTGGACAACAACGCCTACACCAACTATCTGGCCCATTATAACATGGAGCTGGCGCTGAAACTCCTGGGCGGGCTGCGGGAGGAGAAAAAAGCGGTGTACGAACGGTTGGACGCTGTCCTGTCCTTAGGAGAGCTTGAGGAGAAGCTTTCCGACCGGCTGCCCAAGCTGTATCTGCCAAAGCCGGAGGGAGAGCAGGGGATCATTCCCCAGTTTGAGGGATATTTTGACTTGAAGTACCTGGATCTGACCAAGTACAAGGAGTCCTCCGAGGTGCTGACCATCTACAATGATTTTAACCCGGAGCAGATCAACTCCTATCAGGTGTCCAAGCAGGGGGACCTGGTGGTGTTGTTCTATCTTCTGGAGGACCTTTTTGACGAGAATATTAAGCGGAACAATTATAAGTATTATGAGGAGCGGACCCTTCATGATTCCTCCTTAAGCAAATGTACCCACGGCGTGGTAGCCAACGACCTGGGACTCTCCGAGGAGGCCTACCGGTTCTATGAGGGGGCGTCTCTGGTGGATCTGGGCCAGGAGATGCGCTCCTCCGACGCAGGCATCCACAGTGCTGCCATGGGCGGTATCTGGCAGGTGGCCGTGCTGGGCTTCGGCGGTATCCGCATTGTGAATGGGAAGCTTCGGATTCACCCCGCTCTGCCCGAGGCCTGGAAGAGTCTGAAATTCCGGGTGGTATGGCAGGGCTCGCCTCTGTGGATCACCATTTCCGGCAAGGAAGTGGAGGTTGTCAACCAGGGCGCGCCGGTGGAGGTGGAGCTCCTGGGAGAAACTACCGTCATTGACGGGAAAGTGAGCCGCAGGATGAAATAGTAGTAATTGGAACAACGAAACGAAGCGTATGTAAAGGGACCGGGAGCTGGCAGCGGCTTCCGGCCTCCAGGATAAACTTATAAACTGTTATTCGAACCAGCACCGATTGGTGCTGGTTCGAATCATATGAAGAAATGCCTTATTTTACAGTGATAGTGTAAAATAACTTGTGTCTTATGGAAGAAAATGGCTCCTTTTTGGCAAGAATTAAGATATGACAATTCTTATCGAAAAGGAGTATTTTTATGGCTATTGCAAAGGAGCAGATTCGACAGATTATCTCAGATAACAACTTCAATAATGTAGCAGACGTATATGCTTATCTGAAAGACGGTTTCAAAGACATTCTCCAGGAACTAATGGATGCGGAAATGGATGCAACTCTGGGGTATGAAAAAAATCAGAAAGGTGATGCGGAAACCACTAATAAGAGAAATGGTTATTCAACCAAAACATTGAAAAGCCAGTATGGAGAGTTCCCTATTGATATTCCAAGGGACAGAAACGGAGAGTTCGAGCCCAGATTGATCCCCAAATATCAACGGGATATTTCCGGTATTGAAGAAAAAGTGATCTCTCTCTATGCCAGAGGTATGAGCACACGAGATATACACGACCAGCTGCTGGATCTTTATGGGATTGAAGTATCAGCGGAAATGGTAAGTAAAATAACAGATAAGATCCTCCCGGAGATCAAGGAATGGCAGTCCCGCCCTTTGAATCCGCTCTATCCGTTTGTTTTCATGGATTGTATTCATTATAAAGTCAGGGAAGACGGGCGCATCCTGTCCAGAGCTGCATATGTGGTGATGGGAGTAACCATAGATGGGTACAAAGATATTTTAAGTATTACCGTTGGTGCAAATGAGACCTCTAAGTTTTGGCTGGGAATGCTGAATGATCTGAAGAACAGAGGTATCAAAGACGTCCTTTTCTTCTGCGTGGACGGTCTGCCAGGATTCAAGGAAGCAATCCACGCTGTATTTCCCAGTGCCGAAATACAGCGCTGTGTGATCCACATGCTGCGAAATTCTTTCAAATATGTGAACTATACTGACTTGAAAAAATTTTCCGCAGATTTTAAAAATATATATAACGCACCCACGGAATCAGCAGCACTTACGGAATTGGAATGTATTAAGGAAAAGTGGGGCAAAAAATATCCTTATGCTATCAGTAATTGGGAAAACAACTGGGAGGATGTGAACAGTTTTTTCCAGTTTTCCGATGAGATCCGGAAGATCATGTATACCACCAACATCATAGAAGGATTAAATCGTCAGTACCGGAAAGTGACAAAAACGAAAAGTGTATTCCCCAGCGATACCTCTCTGGAAAAAATGCTGTATCTCGCTTCGGAGAATATCGTAAAAAAATGGACGCAGCGTTATCGTGGCTGGGATCAGGTACTGGGGCAATTGATCATTTTATATGAGGAACGTCTGACACAGTACCTTTAAAAAGAATGAGGGCGGTCTCCACAGCATGGAAAACCGCTCTCACCTTATCTTACTCCTTCGACATTGATAGTATTGCCATAAAATCCCATCTTATTCCAGAGACCGGGTTTGGGCAGAGCCCAAATAAAAAGCATACAGTCAAAGTCTTATTTGTTATGAAAAAATTTAAGAAAAATGTATATGCTTCTCAAATCTGGTAATACTATAATCAGGAAAGAAATTTCGACATAACTACGATATCTTAAATCGACATCAAAAGCTACATATCTGATTCAAATCAGAAGGATTTTCCCCTCCTAGACACAGAAAAATTTACGCCCTCCAATAGAAAGCACGCTTCGTAAACTTTCTATTGTCATGAATTAAAAGGAGCCATCAACCAGACATCTTTGATGGCTCCTTCTAAACTATGCTGTCCATTGGACCAATACCTCTTACTTTCTATAGACTGTTTTCTTTTCTCCGGCTTTTTCATCTTCTCTTCTTGCTTCTGCCGGAACGCTTCCATCTGTTTGCTTCATGAACTTTCGGCTACCGTTGAAACCGTTGGAATGTAATCCATATATTAACGTTACCGTCTGAATTATCATTCATGTTCTCGCTTTCATTCTGTTTCAAGGCTTCAATCACAAAACAGATTCTTAAGAAATTTTTCGAGATTCACATTTTAGGTTTTCTACATCTGCTTTCTCGTCACAGTATGTAAAATGGGGTTTTCGTTGTTACCTGGAAGTTGATTTACGTTTTGGGTGGACCGTACCTCTCTTTCTCAGATTATGGGGTAATTCGTTTCCTTTCCTTTGGACCATACCTCTCTTTCTTTAGATTTGTGTATCTCTTTTTGTTTTTCTTGAGTTCATTATATCTGCTAAGAATGAAAAAGTCAATAGTAATTTTAAAATTTGTGCATTAAAGATACTTATAATTACATATTTAAAAATAAGCATATGAATATTCTGAAAATTCAAGCCTTATATTTTTTTTCGACCCGAAATCATCCATGTAATATCCTGTCCAGCACTCCGCCCAGGAAGAGACACACCGTATATCCGCCCACCAGCAAAAGGTAGTTTTTGATGGCAACATGAAACGTGGTTTCTTTGCGCTGTTCCTTCTGAAATGCTTTAAGATTTTTCCGAATCAGCGGAAACAGCAGGAACAGCAGCAGACAGGCGGAGGGCAGCCATCCCAGCAGAACCATGAAGCAGGGCACGAGAAAGGCCATGTAGTACAGAACGCCAAAGAGCGTCACCGCCCGGCTTTTTCCCAGAAAAAAAGGCAATGTATAGCGGTTCACCGACATATCCTTTTCCAAATCACAGATATTGTTGGCCAGCATAATGTTGGCGGTACAGACAGCCGGAACCACCGCAAAAAGCAGCATGGTGACAAGGGGCAGCGGATACAGGGTAAGGTCAACGGCAGAAAGGCGGAGGCGGAGGGATAGAAAAGTATCCTCCGGCATATTTATGTACAGAAGCAAAAAGGGAATACAGACCCCCTCCAGGATTCCCGAGAACAATTCGCCCAGGGGCAGCCGGGAGATGGGAACGGGACCGAAGGTGTACAGTACCCCGCCCAGAGCGCAGAGTCCTCCTACAAGCAGCACCACCGCGTCCGTGCAAAAAGCCAGGTACAGCCCAAGCCCGGTTCCGCTTAAGAGAAGGGCCAGAAGGATTCCCAATGCCGCAGGCCTGGAAAATGGCAGCATTTCCGGAAACGCGCGGCTGTCAATGTAGTTGTTGATGGCGGTGACGGCCAGATCCAGCAGCAGCATGGAGCCGAAAAACACCGCCGTTAAAGTCAGGTTCACGGGCTGCCTTAAGTAGAACAGATAAGCCAGCGTCATGAGAAAGGGCAGCAGGCAGGTGATTTTTGTTTTCACCTCAATATATTGAAGTAATTTCTTTAACATCTTTTTTCCCCCGGATCATGATATGATACAAGTGCCAAAAGGCCATACTTGCCTGCGCAAGCGCAGTCCCCATGACCTGTTGGCGCTTGTATCATGGTATTGTATTACCAACAAATTGTAGCATGAAGTCCGGTAAAAATTGCGCTAAGGTGACGAGAAGCCCGGAAACAGGCGGCTGTTTGTAAATGCTGAGAGGAAAAGGAGAATGTCATGACGAACGTTGTGGTTATCGGCGCAGGCTACGCAGGTGTACTGACCGCAAAAAAACTGGAAAAAAAGCTTCGGAAAAAGAAAGCTTTGGAGGAAACAAAAATTACGCTGATCGATAAGCATCCTTATCACACCATGCTGACGGAACTGCATGAGGTGGCGGCCTGCCGGGTGAGCGAGGAAAGCGTAAAGATGAATCTGGACCAGATATTTGCGGGGCGTAAGGTTCGCGTAGTGCTGGATACAGTAACAAAAATTGAGTTTGAAGAGCAAAAGATTGTGGGAGAGCAGGGGGAGTACCCCTATGATTACCTGGTGCTCGCGGCAGGCTCCAAGCCCACCTTCTACGGGGTGGAGGGGGCAAAGGAACACAGCTTCACCCTCTGGTCCTACGAGGAGGCGGTGCGCCTTAGGGACCACATACATACTTGCTTCCGAATGGCGGCAGAGGAACCATTGGAGGAAAAACGGCGGGAGCTTTTGAGCTTCTACGTGGTGGGCGCAGGCTTTACCGGCGTGGAGATGGCCGGAGAACTGGCGGAATATGTGCCGGTGCTCTGCCAGCGCTTTCACGTGAAGCCGGAGGAGGTCACCATTGTGAATGTGGACGGCCTGCCCCGGGCGGTACCTATTTTGCCGGAAAAATTGTCGGCCAAGGTGGAGCGCCGCCTGCAAAAACAGGGCGTGAAGGTTCTCTTAAACGCCAGTGTGGTGGGCGTGGGAGAACATGAGATTACCATGGAAGAAAATGGTGAAAGAGTCCGGCATGGGGCGGGGACTGTCATCTGGACCGCCGGGATTGAGAGCGCAAACGTCACCGCAGAGGCGGCAAAGGAGCTTAAGAGCGCCGGCCGGGGCCGGATTCAGGTGGACGGTTACTTGAGAAGCGTGGACTATGAAAATGTGTACGTGGTGGGGGACAACATGCTCTACACCGTACCCGGAGAGGAACAGCCAGTTCCCCAGATGGTGGAAAATGCGGAACACAGCGCCTCCACGGCAGCTCACAATCTGGCAGTTACCCTTCTGAAGAAGGGGGAGTTGGAGGAATACGGGCCAAAATTCCATGGGATTATGGTGTGTATCGGCGGCCGCTATGGCGTAGCCAGAGGCGGACTGGCCAAGCACCAGATCAATCTGGCTTCCTTTTTTGCCATGTTTGCCAAGCATTTTATCAACATCATTTACTTTGTGCAGGTGATGGGATGGACCAAGGTGTTCAGCTATCTGAAACATGAATTTTTCACAATCCGCAACCGCAGGAGCTTCCTGGGCGGACATTTTTCCAACCGGACGCCCAGCTTTCTGCTGGTGCCGCTCCGGGTCTGGCTGGGAGCTGTCTGGGTCTTTGAGAGCGTCCGGAAAATCCTGGAGGGGTGGCTTAAAAAGCCCATGCTTGGCGACTTTTTCGGCGGTGCCAATACCTGGTACGATTCTCTGCTGGGCCGGGTGGGCGGGGCTGCGGAGGCGGCCTCCCAGGCAGTGGCTAAAGCGGCGGATGCCGTGACTTCAGCCACATCCCAGGCGGTGGGGTCTGTGACGTCCGCAGCCTCCCAGGTGGTGGACGCAGTGGCCTCGGCCACTTCCCAGGCGGGCGCGGCAGTGGACTCCGTGACAGGAGCCACCGGCGCGGGGGCGGCAGATGCCGCAAGCAGTGCGGGAACGGTGCTGATGAACTGGAATTTTGGCCTGTTCCGCACCATTTTCGTCAGCGGCAAGGATCTGGCAAGTTCGGCGCTGGGGGATTACGCCTTTAAAGTGGAGGTGCCTCTGGTGAACTGGTTTGTGGATACGGTGGTGCTGTCAGGGGACGGCATGCAGATGTTTATGCAGGTGATGATCGTCATTCTGGAGCTGGTAATTGGGCTGGGACTTATAGCCGGCCTGTTCACCTCCCCCTCGGCGGCGGTGTCTCTGATCTTGCAGGGCATGTTTCTGACTACCACGGGCCTGTATTTAAACAGCGTCTGGATGATCTTCGCCTCCATAGCGGTGCTCATCGGCGGCGGCTATACCTTCGGGCTTGATTATTATGTGGGGCCGTTTTTGAAAAAACACTGGAAAAATACGAAATGGGTAAAAAGGTGGTATCTCTACAATGACTGATTTATGTCTGGGTTTTGAGGCGGCAATGGAACAGGTAAAAACAGAATTGGACCGGCGTCTGTTGACGGCGCCGCTTCCGGTCCGGGCCTATACGGCCCATCTCACCAGGGCCCATGGAAAATTCATCCGGGCCAGGGCGGTGCTGGCCTGTGCCATGGACCGGGAGCAAACGGTCCCGGCGGATGCCGTGACCTTTGCCGTATCCATCGAGCTTTTGCACCTGGCCACTCTGGTCCATGACGATATCATGGATGAAGCGGACCTGCGCCGGGGAGTGGAGACGCTGCAAAAAAGGTACGGCAAAAGAACTGCGGTTATCTGCGGGGATTATCTGCTGGCGGCAGCCATCAAATCCCTGGCCCAGGTCCAGGAGAACGACGGCTACCGGAGCCTGGACGCCTACCGCTATGTGAGCCAGATCTGTATGGGGGAGCTCCGGCAAAATAGGAATAACCGCAATTTCGGGCTTTCCATGTTCCGGTATTTAAGCATTATCAACGGCAAGACGGCGGCGCTGTTTGAGGCCTCCTGCTTTGCGGGGGCACTGGTACGGGAGAAGGAAGAGGGCCGCTTGCGGCTGTACCGCAGATTCGGCCGTTATCTGGGGGTGATTTTTCAGCTGACGGACGATTGTATCGACTACGAAAGCGATTATCATTCCGCCGGAAAAAGCGTACAGTCCGACTATGAGCAGGGGGTCATCACGCTGCCGGTCATCTACACCTTCCACAAGAAGCCTCAGCTCAGACAGCGGGCCCGACAAGGAAAGCTGGCTACGGCGGAGCTTCTGCGGGCTGTGGCGGACAGCGGCGGCGTGCTGTTTACCCACCGGACGGCGGGACGGTATTATGAGAAGGCCCTGGCGGCTCTTTACGAGCTTGCCCTGCCCGGACGGCAGGAAGAACAGCTAAAAGCTTTGTTGGACAAAGCCTATCTGGGCCTGAAAAAGGAGCCGGTGAAGCTGTTTCAGACCGGTTGAAACGAGGCAAAAGAGAAAGCGGATACAGATAGAGGAGTAGCCATCCTTGAATGGAAAGCAGTAAAGGGAAACGGAAAGGCGTGCCACAGGCATTTCTGCCTTTTTGAATATAAAAAAGATTGAGAGGATATTATTTATGAAAAAGAGAATCGCATTACTACTGGGAACCGTATTGACCGTATCCGTGCTGGCCGCAGGCTGCGGTGGCGGAGACACAGCCACCGGCACCGGGACAGCGGAAAATGTAAAAACCGGCGTTGGGGTGATTACAAGCATAGCCAATTCCAAGGACGCCGTAGCCGGGGAGGCCGGAGCGGCAGCCGCTGATCTGACCATCGCTGCCGTAACCGTGGATGAAAGCGGGAAAATTGTCGGCTGCGCCATTGATGCGGTACAGACCCAGGTGGAGTTTGACGAGGCGGGAGTTCTTGGGACGGATTTAAGCACACAGTTTCCCACCAAGCAGGAGCAGGGCGAGGGCTATAACATGAAGTCCCAGTCCGCAATCGGCAAGGAATGGAATGAGCAGGCGGACGCCTTTGCGTCCTACTGCATAGGCAAAACAGCAGAGGAAGTGACCGGAATTGCCGTGACGGAAGAGGGAGTTGCGGCAGACACCGATCTGGCAGCCTCCTGCACCATCCATATCGGCGGCCTGCAGGCGGCAGTGGTGAAGGCAGTAGCAAACGCGGAGTAGTGGAAACAGTTCATTCCCGCGAGCCAAGCAGCCGCGCTTGTGCGGATATTTGAATAGAAAAGGGGAGGGGGTGCACAGGCGCCCCCTTTTCGATATGGAGCAGAGGATTTGAAAGAATGAAAAGAATAAAAAATGCGGTGCTGGCGGCAGCATTGCTGGTGATATTGATTATCACTGCAGCCAGCGGGCCAGCAGAGGAACAGCAGAAGCGTTACACGGCCACTTTCCTGGATGTGTTCGATACGGTGACGGAGATTACAGGCTATGCTGACAGCCAGAAGGAATTTACCCGTCAGGTGGAACTGTTGAAGGAGAGGCTTACCTATTACCACAGGCTGTACGATATTTACTATGAGTATAAGGGAGTCAACAATATGACGACCATTAACGACAATGCGGGGATTGCTCCGGTGGAGGTGGAGGGAGAGATTATGGAGCTTCTTCGGTTCAGCCGGGAGATGTACCGGCAGACCGACGGTGAAATCAACGTAGCTATGGGAAGTGTTCTCTCTATCTGGCATGATCATCGGGAAGCGGGGATTGCCAATCCTGAGGAGGCCGTTTTGCCCGCTGCGGAGGAGCTTCGTGCCGCAGGGGAGCATATGGATATGGAACAGGTATTCATGGAGGAGGATAGTGCCTGGAATTCTGCGGAAGGTTTCGGGCCTGCCGCCAATGGGGAAGAATTGGAGGAGGCGGAAGCAGGGGGCGGTACCGTCTATCTGCGGGACGGGGAGATGTCCCTGGATGTGGGCAGTATCGGAAAGGGATACGCTGTGCAGAGGACTGCGGAGTATGCCAGAGAGATTGGCATGGAGCGGGTGCTGATCAGCGTGGGCGGAAATGTCTGCGCAGTGGGGGAGAAAAGCCCTGGAGTGCCCTGGCGGCTTGGAATTCAGAACCCGGATTTGGACAGTGAGATTCCTTATGTGGTGAAGGTGGATGTGGCCGACATGTCGGTGGTAACCAGCGGGGATTATCAGCGATACTATACAGTGGACGGCGTGCGCTACAGTCATATTATCGACCCGGATACGCTGATGCCGCCGGGAAATTTTGCTTCCGTGTCCATCATTTCCGGGGATTCCGGTCTGGCGGACGCGCTGTCCACGGCGGTGTATAATATGTCCTTTGAAGAAGGGCTTGCTTTTATCAACAAAATGAAGGACGCAGAGGCCATGTGGATTTTTGCGGACGGCAGTATCCGGTATTCGGAGGGGTTTGAGGCTTATCTGGCGGTGGAGCCGTGAAAAAGTAATACATAATAGTTCAAATGTTTAAATATTAAATATAGTAAGATGAGGATTAGGGACAATTTGGTATAAACTTTTTCAGTAATTTTTTATTGCTGTTTACGACCAGCTCTGCCGGGAAATTGGACGCTTCCAGTATCTTTGTCGCTTCGTTGTGATCTCCCACCTCAACGTCTATATGCGCGTCAGACCCCATAATGACCGAGGTTTCATATGCTTTGCAGTGCTCCAGCATGATCTGATAATTTTCTTTTGCGCACCCGGTATCCCGTGTGCCGGTGGGGGAAAGGGAATGATTATTTATCTCCAGAAGCGTACCGTACTGTTTTGCGCCGTAAGCTAATTCTTTGTAGTCTACCGGGAAACGGCTGTCATCCGGGTGCCCAATCACATGCACATATGGATTTTTCATGGCACTTAAATAGGCCCGGGTGTTTTCTTCCGGCGATCCGGGTTTGATATGACTCATATGCATACTGGCGATTACCACGTCCAGCTGGGACAGGATGGAATCGGGAAGATCCACATGTCCACCATGATTGATGATATTTGCTTCCACCCCGCGCAGAATCGTGATTCCCATCTGCTCTCTGGGGATGATTCTCATATTGGTAAAATAAAAGTGAGAACAGCTTTCCGCATGTTCTGTAAAACCTAGAACTTCCAGACCCGTCCGGTCTGCCGCCTGGATCATTTCCCGGATGGTGCTGTAGGCATGTTCGCTGGCAATGGTGTGCGTGTGCAGATCTGTAATGTCTCTCATCTTGTGCTCCTTTCCGCCGCCCATGACCGGCGGCGTGTCTGATAAGTTTTTGGGTGTTTCAGCTTTCGTTCCGGTTGTTCATGGAACGGTATGGATCAAACCTTTTCGAATGAGGAAGGAAACCGTGGTACCGGTATCCGGGCCGCTCTGAAAGGAAATGGCAGATTCGCTGCCATATTCCATGATCAGCCGCTCGTTGACGTTTACCAGCCCATAACCGCCGCTTTTGTTGTTGCTCTGCGGTAAGGAGGAACCGGAATAATCCATCCCTCTGCCGTTGTCGTTTACTTCAAAGCGCAGAAATTCAGACGCGTCGGGGGCCGCCGCAATTCGTATGGTGATGAGACCCTTGTAATTTATATCTCGAAAACCGTGATTGATCGCGTTCTCCACTAGGGGCTGCAGGATGATCTTGATGATTTTATAGTTCAGGACCTCTGGGTCTGCCTCGATCTTTACGTCAAACAGGTTGGGAAAGCGGATGCGCTCGATCTCAAGGTAACTTCTCACATGCTGCAGCTCCTCCGCAATGGTTATGACATTTTCCCCCTTATGGAGACCCAGCCGGAAAAACATGCCAAGATGGTAGGAGAGCTTTTCGATATCCGCATAAGGCTTTTTCAGCTTTGCCATCCAGCTGATGGCATCGATGGAGTTGTAAATAAAATGAGGATTAATCTGGGACTGCAGCGCCCTTAACTCGGCGATCCGTTTCTGTTCCCGCTCCTTTTCGATATTTTGGATCAAGATCCGTATCCGGTCGGACATCTTGATGAATTGCCATTCCAGTTCTTCCAGTTCGCTGTGCTTTGCGAAGCTGAAGGTATGCGTGTAGTCCTTGGAAAAAAGAACGAGATTTTTCCGAAGGGAGCGGATATTGTTGATCAACTTCTTCGATACCAAAAGAACCAGGAACAGGCATACGATCACAGCTGAAAAAAGCGACAGCAGAAGGAAGCGGTTCAATGTTCCGATGGTCTGGTATAGATCCTTGTTGGACAGGATATAGGTTAGCTCCAGATTTTCTCCCAGGGCAGGGATCTCCACGGAAGAGGTATACAGCGGGCTTTCCTGGGAAGCGGTAAAATGAAGCGAAGAAGGAAGACCGATGTAGTTTATATCGGAACAGGAGATGATCCTGCCCTCATTTGATAAAAATATGATGCTGTTTTTCAGAGAGCTGGACTCATATAAGCTGCTGACAGCGGTTTCATCCAGATATAAAAGAATGGAACCGATGCCGGTGTTCCGCCCAAATACAAGACAGGGGCTGCCTGTCTTGTAAAAAATGCAGTTGTCGAACAGGTTGAGTGTCCTGTCCGAAAGGCCGGACAGAAAGTCGTCGGAGGGTAAAGGCAGCCGGGACTCTTCGTCAGAGGGCGGGGCCACATAAGAATACCGCTGCGAGGTTGGAAAAATGATGTCGATCTGCCGGATCTCATCATAGCCGTCAAGGATCTCTTCCAGAAGAGACTGTACCGCGTTCTGTTGCTCCTGCGGACTTAGCTCGGTGTTCAGCAGGGTGTCCAGAAGAACTCTGTTTGATGAAATATTAAAAAGTACGGTATTGTTCCGTTTTACCAGGGCTGTCATGTCGGTGTCAAAAGTCTGAAAGGTTGCGCGCACATAATTTTTTGTGTAGTTCTTCTGAATCGTTGCGAGTCCGAAAAAGTATGCGAACAAGGTGATCAGAAGAGAACTGAATAACCCGAAGCAGACAATATACAAAATGATAAAACGGCGGATATGTATGTTATGATAGTTCATCTGGCGCTCCTTGCTGTTTATATTTGGAGGGGATGGAGCCTACGATCTTGTAAAAGGCCTTCCGGAAGGTAATGGGATTCTTGTATCCTACCAGGTCCGATATTTCATAGATTTTGTAGTGCCCGGATTTCATAATGGTTTCTGCCAGCCGCACCCGGTATTCCGCCAGGAAATTATTGAAGGTTTTCCCGGTTTCGTGCTTAAACAGATGCATCAGCCGGGATTCGGAAATGTGCAGCTGGGCGGCGACGTCCGCGATCTTGATGTCCTTTGCGTAATTCGCGGTAATGTATGCGATGGCGTCGTTTACGATGGGACTGTATTGCTTCAGAGAGATCTGAAGGTTTTTCATACATTGGACATTCAGCAGGATCCTTTCAAAAAACGCAAGGGTATAAGTTCGTATTTCCGCTGTGGTGGATAATTTCTGAATATCCGAGGCGGGTCGGATATCCCTTCCGAATACAAGTTGCAGGGTATAGGAATTGCTGAATACCCGCTGGAGAGCGGCTGTGGTCAGCTCCGTGATATTGGATCTTACGATCTGAAGATTCACGATCCGGTTATGCAGGCTGTCAAAATATTTGTTGACCGCAAGCTTGACCTGCCGTTCCTCACCGCCCACCAGGTTGCCTATGATCTCATTGATTTCCGCTATGGACAAGGCGGGAGTTTTCGTGGACAGGCCGCTGATCTCCATATAGTCGATGATTTTCCCCCTGCCGGCTCGGGATTTGGCGGCAACCGCTTTCTGCGCCTGGGTATACGCCTGGTGAATGGATGAAAGATTCCGGAAGGTGGCGCTTACGCCGATGGTAAGGGCAGTATCTGCCGTGCGGGAAAAATACTCGCTGATATCCTTAAGGAAAAGAATCTGCTGCTGAAAATCGTGGCTCTCCGTAAAAACTAAAAGGGCGGTATCCATGAGGGAGAGGTTGGACCTGCAGATGCAGTTCTTGCTGATGCTCAGATGATAGTCGAGCCGCTCGCCAAGCACCAGCGAAAGATGCTGTGTGTGGGGCGTATAAGCCGTCTGTTTGTCGGCTTCAATTTCCAGCAGAGCGATAAAATAATCCTTTTTTTCAGGAGAGCCCAGACATCTGGTAAAGTTGCAAATGCTTTCCTTTGACGGCTTGGGATTGAGCAAAAGCTGCAGCAGCAGTTCGTCGGTACGGTAATTTTGGTAGGACGAAAGCTGGTCCTTGATGCGCAGCTCCTCATCCATCTTCTCCCGGAGGCGGCAGAAAACGGAAATGATCTCTTCGTTCAGGGCAGGCTTGGAGATATAGGAAAAAACATCGTTGTCAATGGCGGCTTTTGCATAGGTAAACTCATTGTAGGCGGTTAAGATCACGATCTGCACCCTTGGATAATCCTTTTTGACAGAGTGGATCAGGTTCAGCCCATCCATCACCCCCATGCGCATATCGGTAATGATCACATCCGGCTGAGCGTCCGCCATCCGGGCAAGAGCCTCCGCGCCGTTGGAGGCTTCCCCCACCACGGTAAATCCGTAATCTTCCCAGGAGATTGATTCTCTAAGTCCTTCTCTTACGAGAGGTTCGTCATCCACGATCAAAAGTTTATACATAGATCCGTCTTCCTCATTTTTTACATGGGTGTGTTGTCCTTGGTATCAAGAAACGTTGAAAACTGATGAGACAGAGTCTGCAAAGCGCAGGCTATTTTTTTGATAAAAAGCTTTTGCGTAAGGTAAGCCGCCAAAAACAGGATGATGCAGATGGCGCACATACCAAGGAAAAAGGACAGCAGCATTTTATTCATGGCGCTGTTGGAAAATCGTATGCGCAGGGTAAAGGGGGAGGTCCCGATCCTGCTGGAAACATATTCCGAGGACTGCATAGCGGAAGAACCGGTAGATTCGGAAGACCCTTCTGCCGCATCCATGGGCAGTATGGCGTCACTGTCCGCAAGGAGCGCCGTCTCGGTGATAAAATCCGAGAAAACGCCGGTATGATCCGAGACAACGGTAACGGTAGGCAGTATGGCGGTTGTGGGGATCACGATTCCCAGCGTATAGTAATCGCCATTCTGGACCACTGCGGCAGACTGCAGGCAGAGAAGGGAATCCATGGAAGGATCCTTGTATTTGAGATAATACCATTGCGGTTCTTCGGAGGGATCGCAAAATAATTCCGGATATTGTGTCAGCAGAGAGTCGTTATCCTTGATCTGCCGGAATTCATTAAGAAGAAGCGCAGACGAAGAATCCGGACTTGCCAGATATATGGTGGAAATATCCAGGTTGATGCCTTTAAATTTTTTTAGTCCGTTGCTGAGATTATACTGCATATAGAACTCGTCCTCCGCAATATCCAGTTCTGAAAAAAACATTTTCATGTTAAGCTCCACCAGCCGGAGGCTCTTTTGGACATTGGAGGCCTGTTGCTCGCCAAAATAACGGATTTTCTCGTTATAATCGTTTTCCAGGAGATTACAGTAGAGGGAGAGGACCGCAAAGCTGTAAAGCAGAAAAACGATTGTTACGGGTAAAAGCAATAGTCTTGCGTATTTTCTTTTTAACAGGTGAAACATAAATTAAGATCTCCTTGTCTGATTCGCTTCCTAATCTTATCTTTCTATTATCTATTCTATAGTTATCAAAATGTTATTTCAAGGAAATTTTGCTGGAAAAAGGTTCACGAAAAAAAGACAGCAGAATTTGTTCCAAAGTAGCAGGATAAGATGCTTTTTGGACGGGGGCTTCCGGCCTGTGAGATGCGGGGCTTTATCCGGTCCAAAATCTTTGACCGTATCCTGCAAGGATAGCAGAATTCGTTCCTGATTAACAGGATAGGGTGCTTGAAAGGCGTATCCGGTCTTGCTAGAATACCTCTAAAGAAAAGCATTCCACATAAAAAACGTAAAAAGGGGGAAAGAAGGAACGATGAAGAAACAAAGTCTATGGCAGGAGATCAGAAAGAATTATTTTTTCTATGTGCTGGCACTGTTTGGTTTCGTTTTCTTGATCATGTTTTCGTACATCCCGATTGGCGGGGTTTACATGGCCTTTGAGGATTACACTTATAAGGGCGGATTGTTCGGCAGCGAGTTTGTGGGTCTGAAGAATTTTAGGATCCTTTTCGCGAATATGGAAAACGCCATGAGAGCTACCAGGAATACCATCATCATTAACCTGGGCGGGATCCTGATCGGAACCGTGCTGGATGTTGTGGTGGCGATCATCTTGTCGGAGATCAATAATGAGAAATACCGGAAGCTCACCCAAACCATCGTGCTGTTCCCGTATTTTCTGTCCTGGATCGTAGTCGGAACTGTGGCGGATGTGTTGCTGGACGATAAGGCCGGACTACTCAACCAGCTGATCCAGTCTTTGGGGGGAGAACCCATTGACTGGAGCATGAATCCCCAGTATTGGTGGGCGATCATCATCATAGCGGCGCTGTGGAAGGGGTTTGGATATGGAAGTATCTTATATTATGCCACCATGACCGGCTTCGACCCCTGTCTGTATGAGGCGGCGGAGATCGACGGCGCCAGCCGGCTGAAGAGGATATGGACGATAACGCTGCCCTTGCTGAAGCCTACGATCGCGGTGATGTTCCTTCTGAGCATCGGCGGTATTCTGGGGGGAAGCATGGAGCAGATCATGGGTATGACGAAAATGAATCCCTTTATTCTTGAGACTACGGATACCCTGGCAACCTATGTTTACCGTATCAGCACGGGCGGGAACTTCGGAACGGCTTCCGCAGTCAGTTTATACCAGTCCTTCTTCGGATGTATCCTGGTGCTGAGCGCCAATCTGATCGCGAAAAGGATCAATCCGGATTACGCATTGTTTTAAGGGAGGGTACGGAAGATGAATCAGAAGAAAAAACATTACAAGGCAAGGAAGGAGAGCAAGATCTGTTATATCGTCATGGCGGTGCTGGCGGTTCTGTGTCTGCTCCCGCTGCTGATGGTGGTGTCCACCTCATTGACGGACGAGGTCTACATACAGAGGAACGGTTACTCCCTGTTTCCCGTGGAGCCCACGCTGGACACCTATAAATTCCTGCTGGCCAACAAAGGAAAAATGCTGGGAAGATCCTATATCATGACGATTCTGGTGACGATCCTGGGAACCATATACAGCGTGACGATCACCACATGCTTTGCCTACGCCGTGTCCCAGAAAAAGTCCGTGTTCCGGTTCGCAAGGCCGCTGTCCTTCATCGCCTGGTTTACGTCCATATTTTCAGGGGGCGTTCTTCCCTGGTACGTCCTGTGCACCCAGTATTATGGACTGAAGAATAATATATGGGCGCTGTTCATCCCCTATGGGTTCAGTGTTATGCATATGTATATCCTGAGAGGAAACTTCCGGGAGATCCCCGAAGAATTGATTGAAGCGGCGAAGCTGGACGGCGCGTCTCATTCCCAGATCTTTCTGAAAGTATCCATTCCGCTGGCAAGAGCGGGGATCACGACTGTCGCGCTGTTTCGGGTATTGGGCTTCTGGAATGACTTTTTCCTGCCAAAGTGGCTGATCACGGATACGGATCACACTACCATGCAGAAGCTGTTGTACGATATGCTGACCTCCACCATGGAGCTTTTGAAGGACTCCTCGCTGGCGAGTACGTATTCGTATACCTCGGTTCCGGCGGAGACGGCGAAGATGGCCATTGCGGTAATGGTGATCGTCCCGGTTGTGATACTTTATCCCTGCGGATTAAAGTATTTTGTGAAAGGGATCAATCTGGGCGGCGTGAAAGGATGAGCGCGCCTGGAATAAGGTTTTTACATTGTTCTTTTCCCGGAACAATCTAAAAATAGAAAATAAAAAAAGGAGGATTCATTTATGGGAAAAAAATTACTAATGATGTTGCTTTGCTTAGGTTTGGTATTTGGAATGCTGGCGGGGTGCGGCGGCACGGAAGGTGGCGCGGGCAGTGACACAGAAGAGGGCGGCGGGGATTCGGAGGATCCGGACGCCGAAAAAGAGGAGCCGGTTTCACTGCGTGCGGTCATGTTCGGGTCTGCAGGAGACCGCAACACGGAATTTTTTGAGAATGAATTTCACGACAGGGTCCTGGAAGAGTTGAATATCGATATGAAGATCGAATTTCTTCCCTGGGGCTCCGAGGATCAGGTGGGAACCATGCTTGCGTCCGGTGAAAAATTCGCGTTCTACAGCGCGATCACGCGCCCCAACTTCGCGAATTGGGGAAAGAGCGGATTCTTCGCCACCATCGATGAGGAAATGATAGAGGAGCTGGCTCCCGCCTATCTGGAAGCCCGTATGGATTACGGATTTGAGACCTCAAAGTATCAGGGCGATATTGTGGTTCTCCCGGTGGGCGCCATCGCTTACAGCGGAGTGCTTGACAACTTCGTGATCCGCAACGACATCTTGAACAAGGTGGGGTGGGATGTCTCCGAGATCGAGAACTATGACGATCTGGTGGAGGCCGTGAAGGCGGTAAAGGCGGAATTCCCCGATATGGAGATCCTGTATAATATGGATCACATCGGCAAGGGCCTGGAATGTGTGTACGCCCCCAACGGCGAGATTTTCCAGAATGACAGACTGGCCTCCATCGTGGCTTTTAACCTGGCGGATCCCGAAAGCGACGAGGTGATCAGCTGGCTGGAATCCGATTACTTTGGCGAACTGTGCAAGATCCTGGAAGACTGGTACGCCATGGGCTTTACAGAGCCGGATCAGCTGATCGACTATACGATTTATGAAAACGCGTGGCAAAGCGGGAACTGCCTGATGGGCGCCGGCGCCCTTGACCGTATTTATAAGCATACGGAGCTGAATAACTACAAGGGCGGCGATGAGGATATTCAGTATCTGTCCCTGGACGATGGGCCCACCGTTCTGGTAAAGGACTATGACTGGGGATGGTCGATCTCTGCCGAGGATCAGGAAAATG
The DNA here is from genome assembly GCA_944381535.1 of uncultured Lachnospiraceae bacterium. GTDB lineage: Bacteria > Bacillota > Clostridia > Lachnospirales > Lachnospiraceae > 14-2. The sequence continues at coordinate 44,972 of CALWLN010000209.1, read as the reverse complement.
TAGAGCATTGGCTGAGATTCTTCAACTGGATGTACGAGAGCAAAGAGAATTACATGTTCTGTCTGTACGGCGTGGAAGGAGAAGACTATACGCTGTCTGAGGCAGGCGTTCCGCAGCCAATCACGAAGGATGAATTTTTTGCTTCCTGGATGCACAGAACCTTGTTCTATGAGCCCCTTTCACCGGAAGAATATGACGAGGCGGAGATCGAGGAATACATGAACATGGACAAAACAGCCATTATCAGCAAGACGTCCGGCTTTGTGTTTGACTCAACGCCGGTGGAAGTGGAGTCTTCGGCCATCAGTACCATCGTTACGGAGAAAGTCCAGCCCATTGCCTTTGGCTTTGGCAACTATGAGGAAGATTTTCCGGCAGTGCTTGAGGAATTAAAAGCCGCCGGACTGGACAAGTATATCGAGGAGTATCAGAGACAGTTCTCTGAATTTATGGCGAATAAGTAAAAGGCTTGCTGCCCCGTGGGAGACCATGGGGCAGTACTGTTAAAAAAGGAACGGAGGGATACCGCCATGAGTCGATTACGGCTGATGAGCCAGAATCAATGGAACTATACCGATAACAGCCCGGAGTGGGAAGAACGGGATATGGACTGCTCGGCGAAGCTGCGCATGAAGGGGCATGTTCGGGTGCTGAGCGAGCTTCTGCCGGATGTGGTCGGCGGGCAGGAGGTGAACGCGGAAATGCAGAGGTATCTTAAATTCTATTGCATGGACGCGGGCCTGCCCTATGCGCTGCTCTGGGGAAACTATACGCCGCTGATCTACCGGGTCGATAAGCTGGAGCTTGTGGACACGGAGTATCTTTTGTATCCGGAGTATGTGGAAGGATATGAAGGCTGTTTTAACGACGTTTTGAGCAAATCCTTAAACCTTGGCGTCTTCCGCAGCAAGGAAAATGGAAAGATTTTTATTTTTGCGGCAACCCATCTGTGGTGGCAGGATGGAAGCGACCCCCAGGCTGCGTTTTACAGAGCCGGCTCCGATCAGGTGCGGACCATGCAGGTAAAAATGGCCGTTGCCATGCTGGACCGCTATTCCAGGAAATACGATTGCCCGGTAGTCTTCGGAGGCGATTTCAATACCGGCTACAACAGCGAGGCAGTCCAATACGCGCTGACAGAGGGAGGCTTCTCCCATGCCCATGATGTGGCCGTGGAATACGCACACCAGGACAACGGCTACAACGACTGCGGTCCCAAGGGACCGGGTCAGTGGCAGAATCGCCCCTTTGAGGCGGCCATTGACCATATCCTGGTGCGGGATCTGCCCCAGGGCGCCGTCCGCCGGTTTGACCGCTATACGCCGGACTATTACCTGGCCCTTTCGGATCATGCGCCGGTGTTTGTGGATGTGGAGGTGTAAAAGGGCGTTGTTCCGCTTCCGCCGGAAGGCGGTACATGTATCATGGCAGCCTGGGCGCCGAAGGGTCCGGGATACTTATTTTACAGATTTCTCATAGGCGCTGGGTGACATTCCCGCTTTGCTTTTAAAGCTCCGTGAAAAATGGTGGATGCTGGCGTAGCCTAATTTTTCGGAGATCTGGGTAAAGTTCATTTCCCCCTTTCGGATGAGATATTTTGCCTCCTGGATCTTCAGGTCGATATAGTAGTCGATCAGGCCGCCGCCGGATTCGTTGTGGAATATTTGACAAATATAAGATCTGCTCATGTTGTAGTGTTCGCAGATATCTGACAGGGAGAGACTGCGGTGCAGATTCTCTTTCAGGTACGTCTTGATGGAGTCTACCAGCACATTCTCAACGTTTTTCCGGGCAATGGGGCTTTCCCGCAGGCTGCGCTTGCTGGCGCTGTTGTCCCGCAGCAGTTCGATCAGCAGGTATTCCAGTAAAGCGGCACAAAGCTGAAAGGCTCCGGCGTCGGAAACGGGCTGCAGGAGGACGTTCTGGTTGGCCGTAAAGCGCGGGGAAAAAGCTCTTTTGATCTCTTCCAGGAGAACGGACAGGATTTTCCGCTGCTTGCTGTTTAAGGTGAATATTTTGTTCCGAAAGAAATTCAGCGCAGGGCTGCTGGTCTCAAAGGTTGTGACAATGACATTGTGGGGCTCTCTGGGAGTCGAAGCCAGCGCGTGAAATTCGTTGGGCTTGTGGAATATGATCTCCCCCTGCTTCAGCAGGTAACCACTGTTTTCGGCGATCACGGAGATCTCTCCGCTGTCCACGTATACGATCTCCCAGAAATCATGCTGCTCTCCGGGAAAATAAAAATTCGTATCGTGTTCAAAATAGAAAAAGGAATACAGGCCCGCTATGTGGATCAGTTTTTTTACAGGCACCATTTGAATGTCCAAAATATCACCTCATGGAATATATGTTAAATTTTGCATACGATATAACAAAGACAAATGCTTTTTTAAATTGTACCATAAAACTATCAAATTTACTAGGAGGTAATCGTATGAAGTTAGGAGTAGGTCATACCATGTTTCCGCCTGACTGGCCACTGGAGAAGATTTTTGGCGAAGCCGCAGAGATTGGGTTTGACGGGGTGGAGCTGTGGGTTACGGAAGACGGAGCCGTCAGCCTTACTTCTACCCGAGAGGACATGGAGAGGGTAAAGGAGCTTGCGAGGAAGCATGGCATAGAGCTTTACAGTCTGGCCAGCGGTCTGTACTGGCAGTATTCTTTGACAGATGAGGACAGCGCAGTGCGGGAAAAGGCGAAGGGGATCGTGCGAAAGCAGCTAGAGCTTGCCCATGCTCTGGGCTGTGACACCATACTGGTGGTCCCTGGGTGTGTGGGTGCGGATTTCCTGCCCGAAAGCAAGGTGGTGGATTACGAGGCGGCGTATGCCAGGGCTGCAGAGTGGCTTTGGGAGCTGAAGCCCTATGCGGAGGAGCTGCAGGTATCCATAGGGATCGAAAATGTGTGGAACAAGTTTTTGCTCTCGCCCCTTGAGATGCGTGATTTGATTGACCGCGCGGACAGCCGGTATGTGGGCGCCTATCTGGACATCGGAAATGTTTTGAATTTCGGATATCCCCAGCAGTGGGTCAGGATCCTTGGGAAGCGCATCTGTAAGGTCCACTTAAAGGACTTCTCCAGAGAGGTTGGGAATCTCAACGGATTTGTGGAGCTTCTGGAGGGAGACGTGGATTATCTGGCCGTTATGTCCGCCCTTCGGGAGGCGCAGTATGACGGATGGCTGACGGCGGAACTGGTTTTCCCGCCCGAAAAGGCGCTGGACGGGATCCGGCGGACCATGGAAGCCATGAGGAGAATCGTACATGTATAATGTGGTTTTAATCGGCTGCGGTCATATGGGAGCCGTGCACCTTGATGATATTTACACCATGGAAAATATCAATGTTTACGGGGTGGCGGACCTTGACGCGGAGCGGGCAAGGCTGTTTGCCCGAAAATACGGCGCGGACAGCTTCGATACGGATTACATGCGCTATCTGCGGGATGAAAAGACGGACATTGTCATATGCGCAACGTATCCGGCGACGCATCTGGAGATCTTAAAGCAGTGCGTGCAGTACAAAAAACATCTGCTCTGTGAGAAGCCCATGACGGCCAGTCTTGTGGAGGCGGAGGAGTTCGTGGAGCTGGCGCAAAACGGAGGGATCAAGGTACAGGTGGGGTATATCCTCCGCTATAATGAGACTTACCGGAAGGTGGCCGGGATGATCCAGGCGGGAGCCATCGGAAAGCCCTTAGTCATCCGGATGGCGCAGAACCATCACGTGATGGACTGGAGAAAGTACCGGGCTCTGCTTAAGGGGTCTTCTCCCATTGTGGACTGCGGGGTACATTATATTGATGTGTGCCGTTGGTTTACCGGGGCGGAGATAGAAAGCGTGGACGGGATCTGCGCAACTTTGGATCAGGAGGTCCCGGAAAATGCCTTTAACTACGGCCTGATGACCATGCGTCTGACGGACGGGAGCGTGGCCTATTATGAGGCTGGCTGGGGCAATTCCATCGCTGCGGACAATTTAAAGGAGTTTATCGGCCCCTGCGGAAGGATTAAGATCGTAGAGCGGGAGCATCGGTTTTCCTGCCAGGAGGAAGGGGACCTGATCGAATACTATGACAGCGTCGGGCGGGAGTACAGGACCATCAATGTCAACTGTAAACGCCGCCCCACAGGAGCGCAGCTTGCGCATCTGATAAAAATGATTGAGGACGGCGTGCCATCGGTTCCGTCCATAGACGACGTATATTTGAGCTATAAGATTGCGGTATCCGCGGATCAAAAATTAAGGAGGAAGAAACTATGTTAAAATTTGCGATCATCGGTTTCGGAGGATTAGGAAAGCTTCATTTCGGCGATGTGGCTGAAATAAAAAGAAAAGCCGGGGATGTGGAGCTTATTGCCATATGCGATGTGAATGAGAATGCCTTCCGGACCCAGACCAGCACCAATCTCGGGGAGAACAAACAGGACCTGGAGCTTTCAAAGTATCATCTTTATACGGATGCCGCAGAGCTTCTGGAGAAGGAGGAACTGGATTTTGTGGTGACTGCGCTGCCCACTTATATCCACGAAAAAATCGCAGTGATGGCTATGGAGCGGGGAATTCATGTGTTCTCCGAGAAGCCTATGGCACTGAATCTTGCGCAGGCGGAGCATATGCTGGAGACAGCCAGAGAATACAAGGTAAAGCTGATGATCGGTCAATGCCTGCGTTATTTCCATGACTATGCGGCCTTAAAGGAGATCATCACCAGTCAGAGATATGGCGGTGTAGTCCGGGCGGATTTTCACAGATTAAGCCCGCTTCCCGTCTGGAGCTGGCAGAACTGGATGCTGGATGAGGAGAAGAGCGGCGGAGCGGCTCTGGATCTGCATGTGCACGACGTGGACTTTATTTACTGGGCCTTTGGAATGCCCAAAGCGGTGACTTCCTATGCAACCAATGGCAAGATGAAGCATGATTCTATCGGTACGGTATACCATTATGACGGGATGCAGGTGACGGCGATCGGCGAGTGGGGGCTTCCGGGAAGCTTCACATTTACCGTGGGTGCTCTGGTGCGGTTTGAAAAGGCGACGGTAAAGCTGGCGGCGGATGGGCTGACTGTTTATCCGGAGGAGGGCGAGGCCAAGAAGCTGGAGCTGACTCCCGCAAATGGATATGTGGAGGAGATCGTGGACTTTATCGCCTGTATCCGGGAAGATAAGGAGAGCGCGGTGAACCCGCCGGAGTCCTCCATACAGGCCATCCGGATCGCACGGGCGGAGAAGCTGTCCGCGGATACGGGAAAAACCATCGCTCTGGAATTGTGTGGCGCGCAGTCAGCGGTATAGGAGGTCTGATTTATGAAAATCGGTACATGTGTCAGCTTAAATACCATGGAAGGCATTGAGGAGCGGCTGGCGGCGCTTCGGAAAAATAACTTTGACACCTGCCAGCTTCTGACCTTCAGCCCTTCCGTGTGGACTGCGGAAAATGCAGATATTTTGAAGGGATTACTGCAAAAATACGGGATTACGGTGTCGGCGTTCTGGTGCGGCTGGGCCGGTCCCCAGGTGTGGGATTTCTATGAGGGCCCCATTACGCTGGGGCTTGTCCCGCCGGATTACAGGCAGATGCGGATCCGGAATCTGTGTGACGGTGCGGACTTTGCCCTGCGGCTTGGGATCACGGATGTCGTCACCCATATGGGCTTTATTCCGGAGAATCCCAACGACCCCAACTTCAACACCTTCTGCGTGGCGGTGCGGGAGGTGGCCCGGCACCTTAAGAACAACGGACAGTATCTTCTGTTTGAGAGCGGGCAGGAGACCCCGGTGACGATGCTTCGGTGTTTTGAAAAGGTGGGTATGGACAACCTGGGCGTTAACCTGGATACGGCGAATCTGATCCTGTACGGCAAGGGAAATCCGGTGGACGCGCTGGATGTCCTGGGAAAATACGTCCGCAACCTGCATGCCAAGGATGGGTGTTTCCCCACCAACGGCCATGCGCTGGGGGAGGAGAAGCCAATCGGAGAGGGAAGAGCAGATTTTAAGGCATTGTTTCGAAAGCTCCATGGGCTGGGCTATGACTCCCATGTCACCATCGAGCGGGAACTGGAGGAAGGCAGTACCCGGCAGGTGCAGGATATTCTGGCCGCGCGGGAATATCTGCAGAAGATCATAGACGAGATATATTTCTGAGGGCAATGAGTCAGGCAGCCGCGCTTGCGCGGATGTTTGACGGAGGATACCTTCGGGGATCCCGAAGGAAAGAAACAGAAATGAATTTTAGACAGAAAAGAGGGAAAAGAAATGAATGTGCTTGCGATAGGCTGCCATCCGGATGATGTGGAGATCGCCTGCTCCGGCACACTGGCGAAATGCGCAAAGAGGGGGGATCGGGTGATCGTCTGCCATGCCTCCACCGGCAATCTGGGACATGTGATCATCCCTCCAGACGAACTGACGAAGATCCGCGCTGAGGAGGCCAGAACGGCGGGAGCCATGGGCGGGATCGAGGTGATCTGTGCCGGATTTAATGATCTGGATATTTATGATAACAATAAGGCGGCCCGTGACAAGATCGTGGACGTGATCCGCTATGCCAATCCGGATTTTATCATCACTCAGAATCCGGACGATTATATGCCGGACCATACCGCAGTGTCGAGGCTGGTATTTGACGCAAGCTTCGCCGCGACGCTGCCCAATTATACCTATCCGCATGTGTTTTCAGACGAGAATTGCCCGCCGGCAAAGATGGTGCCAATCTATTATATGGATACTTTGGCGGGTGTGAATTTCAATCCCACGGAATTTGTGGATATTTCCGGGGAGATCGATCTGAAGATTGAGATGCTGGAGTGCCATAAGAGCCAGCTGGTCTGGATGCGGGAGCATGACGGCATTGATTTTGCCGATATGGTGCGGGTTTGCTCCCGCTACCGGGGTTACCAGTGCGGCGCCGAATATGCGGAAGGCTTCCGCCAGTGCCAGGTGTATCTGAAAGGGTATCCAGGACGGCTGCTGCCATAGTGTTTTTGACGGAACGGGACGGTTGCTGCCCTGATGTTTGGCTGGAAGGAATGGGATGGCTGCCGCATGTTATGTTTGAGAAAGGAATGGTGAATCATATGGATTTTATGAGTACGGTAAAGGGATCGCTTTTGGAGAATTTTTATCCGGCGGGCTGGGATATGGAGAAAATAGACGCCTGCTGTGAAAAGGGGACTGTGCGGGAGGCTTTCTGGAACAATGCTTTTACGCCGGTGGCCTGTGAGACGCTTGCGGACTTTGACACTTATATGGGACATGAGATCGCGAATGAGATAAGGAAGGCGGGGGAGAGAAAGCAGAAGCTGGCGATGATCCTTCCGGTGGGGCCCATGGGTATGTACCGCTGGGCGGTCTATTTCCTAACGGAGTGGGGCGTGGACTGTTCTCATGTATACACTTTTAACATGGACGAATGGTCTGACGGGGAGGGCAACACTCTTGCGAACACTAATCCGGCTTCTTTTGAGTACAGCATGAAGCAGGCGTTTTTCGATAAGCTGGGGACTTATACCGTGCCGGAGAGCCAGCGGAATTTTGCCACAAAAGAGAATCTTCCCACTTACTCGGAGAAGATTGCGGCTTTGAAGGTGGAAGGCGCGCGGCTGGTACTGGTCTACGGAATCGGAAGAATGTGCCATATTGCGTTCTGGGAGCCTCATTTTGCGGCGGAATTTGCTTCTGAGAAGGAGTGGAAGAAGCAGTGCTACCGCCTGGGAGCGAAGCTCCATCCCCTTACCATTGAGCAGAACGCCATCACCAGCTTTAAGAGCCGGACGACCTTAGTGCCCTGCCGGGCCAATACCATAGGGCCGGGTTTGTTCTTGCAGGCAGATTATGCCATCGGTGGAGCGGACGGCGCCCTGGGACGCGGCATGGGCTGGCAGGGGATGAGCTTTTTGACTACGCTGCATTACGGGCCGGATATGCACATCCCTTCCACGTTTATTCCCACGCTTCCGGGTAAGCTGTTCTATTTGACAGAGCTGGCCGGGCCGCTGGTGGCGGAGTGCAATTAACTTATGGAGAGATTCTCATCGATGCGGGGTGAAAATCATCGATTCACTGGATATTCCCTATTCCCAATTATGAAATATGGAGGTGTTCGGAGTGAATATAAATGAGATTATTATTTACATTATGGTAGTCTTTATGTCCATGGGAGCTCTGGATCGCATGATTGGAAACCGGTTCGGTCTGGGAGAAAAATTTGAAGAGGGAATCAGGACTATCGGCGCACTAACCCTTTCCATGGTGGGAATTATTGTATTAGCGCCGGTGATTGCGAATGTTTTAAAACCTGTGATTGTTCCGGTTTTTGGTTTCCTTGGTGCGGACCCGGCCATGTTTGCTGGTTCTATTCTGGCAAATGATATGGGGGGAGCACCCCTGGCCAAAGCGCTGGCTTTAAATGAAGACGCAGGTGATTTTGGTGGCCTGATTGTGGGATCTATGCTGGGACCGACCATTGTATTCACTATTCCCGCAGCCCTTGAAATCATCCGGGAAGAGGACCGAAAATTACTGGCTGACGGCGTGATGGCAGGAGTAATTACCATTCCAGTCGGCTCCTTCGTGGGGGGCCTGGCGGCAGGGTATTCAGTGATCATGGTGTTGAAAAATCTGATTCCGATTATCCTTTTTGCTCTTCTGATCGGATTGGGACTCTGGAAGTTTGAAAAGGTCATGGTAATAGGGTTTACCTGGTTCGGGAAATTTGTAGTGGCTGTGAGTACCCTTGGACTTGGCGCTGGCATTGTGGAGTCTCTGACTGGGATCATATTGATCCCTGGTATGAATCCGATTAGTGAGGGATTTGAGGTAGTGGCAGATATTTCCATCGTTCTGGCCGGCGCCTTTCCGCTGGTGTATGTGATCACGAAGCTTTTCAAAAAGCCTTTGATGTGGCTTGGAAAAGTCCTTGGCATGAATGAGGTGGCGGCGGCGGGCATGGTGGCAAGTCTTGCCAACAGCATTCCTATGTTTGGCATGCTGAAGGATATGGACAGCCGGGGAAAGGTGCTGAATGTGGCTTTTGCCGTATCGGCGGCTTTTGTGTTCGGGGACCATCTGGGTTTTACTGCGGGTTTTCATTCGGATTTGATTTTTCCCATGGTTGTGGGGAAATTGACAGGCGGGGGCACAGCGGTTCTGACTGCTCTGTGGATCACAAAAGAAAAGAACTGAAAATTACTTATGTGAGAGTGTCGCCAAAGGAATTAGAAGATATTTGTTGCCGGAAACGGAGGTATGCATGATATTAGAAAATATACTCGTGTTAAAGGACTTAACAATATGGTCGATTTTGCTGCGTTCCGGACTTGCTTTACTGTTCAGCGGGATTCTAGGTTATGATCGGGAGAAGAAGGGACGTCCGGCAGGCTTCCGTACCTATATGGTGGTCTGTTTGGGCTCGGCTCTGGCTATGATGACCGGAATTTACCTGACAAACGTCACGGGTTCGGGAGATTCTGGCCGTATTGCTGCCCAGGTAATCAGTGGTATCGGATTTCTCGGCGCAGGAACCATACTGGTAACAAAGCAAAGGCAGGTAAAAGGGCTGACGACGGCGGCCGGCCTTTGGGCGGCTGCGTGCATTGGTCTGGCCCTGGGCGCCGGATTTTATTCCGGTGGGATTATCGGCTTTCTTGCCATCTGGAGCGCCTTGTGGGTTATGCAGATTGTGGACAAACGCCTGTATAGGAATTCTGGGGTTTTCTCTATTTATGCGGAATTCACTGGAATGGAGGCTGTAAGCAGGTTTCTTGCGCATGTCCGCAGTCAGAAGAGTACGGTGAGCAATTTGGAAATCAAACGGACCAGGAACGAGAATAGATCCATGATTGTGGCTGCTACCATGACGCTTCGGTTTCCACCCGGTACCCCCCATGAAACGCTGATAGAAACTTATGGGGACTTGAAGGGCGTCCGGTTTATTGAGGAGCTGTAAAGAGATTCGATAGTAAATAAAGAAACTCGATGACCATGTAATCACTGTTGTGAAGACAGAAGGCGCATGGCCGGCACTGGCTTTATTCGTGCGCCATCGAGCCGTCATTGGAGAAGCGGACGGCGCGCTGGCGCGCAATATGGGTTGGTGGGGCAGAGGAGCCATTTCTAGCCGGCCAGCGACGCCTCATAGGCCGCCCGGCAGGCTTTTGCCAGCTGGTCGCCGCAGGAGGTGGGCTTGCCGTTGCAGGAAATGCCCCCGATTTTTTGTTCCACCTGCTCCACGGTCAGGCCTTCCACTAACTTTGGGATTGCCTTAAGATTGCCGTTGCAGCCTCCGGTGAATACTACATTTTTTACTATGTTCCCGTCCAGTTCCACCTCGATCATGGTGGAACAGGTGCCTTTTGTCTTGTATTTGTATCCCATATTCTCTCATCCTTTCTCGTAAATTTGTTCCGTGACGCATAGTTCTTAAAAATCGCCTACTATCATACCACACTTGAGGAAGGAAGAAAAGAGGTTTATTCTTAACAAGATCGCCGCCCAGGGCGGCCTCCAGACAAAATCTGTTATTAGCTGCCAATTTCCACACTCCCTGAAAAATACCCTTCACAAAAAATTTATAAATCGTTCACGGGATTCACTATTGTTTAAATGCCCATAAAGTGGTACAATAAACGGTAGTTTGTTCCCACAGGAGTTAAAGTGGGAGAAGATAGGAGCGAACATATGGGAGTAATACAGAAAATTTTTGGCACCCACAGTGAGCGGGAAGTGAAGCTGGTCATTCCGATTGTAGATAAGATCGAGGCCCTTCGTCCAACCATGCAGGGGTTGACCGATGAACAGTTGAGAGATAAGACAGCGGAATTTAAAAAGCGGCTGGCGGATGGGGAAACCCTGGACCAGCTGCTGCCGGAAGCCTATGCCGTCGTTCGTGAGGCGGCCAAGCGTTCCATTGGTCTGGAACATTACCGAGTACAGCTCATCGGAGGCGTGGTGCTTCACCAGGGTCGTATTGCCGAGATGAAAACCGGTGAAGGTAAGACTTTGGTGGCTACTCTTCCGGCCTACTTAAATGCCCTGGAGGGCAAGGGCGTTCATATTGTGACCGTCAATGATTACCTGGCCAAGCGTGACGCGGAGTGGATGGGTAAGGTACATGAATTCCTGGGACTGACCGTGGGCGTGGTTTTAAATTCCATGGACAACAATGAGCGCCGGGAGGCCTATGCCTGCGACATTACCTATGTGACCAACAATGAGCTGGGATTTGATTACCTCCGTGACAATATGGTGATCTACAAGGAACAGCTGGTACAGCGGGACCTTCACTACGCCATCATCGACGAGGTGGACTCGGTTCTTATTGATGAAGCCAGGACACCGCTGATCATCTCCGGCCAGAGCGGCAAATCCACCAAGCTTTACGAGGCCTGCGATATCCTTGCAAGGCAGATGGAGCGTGGCGAGGCCAGTCAGGAATTTTCCAAAATGGATGCGCTTATGGGCGTGGAAATCGAGGAGAGCGGAGACTTTATTGTCAATGAGAAGGATAAGGTGGTCATTCTCACCGCCGAGGGCGTGAAGAAGGTGGAGAAATTCTTCCAGATCGACAACCTGGCGGACGCGGAGAACCTGGAAATCCAGCACAACATTATTCTGGCGCTCCGAGCCCACAATCTGATGTTCCGGGATCAGGATTACGTGGTTGTGGACGACAAGGTCATGATCGTGGATGAGTTTACCGGACGTATCATGCCCGGCAGAAGATATTCCGACGGTCTCCATCAGGCCATCGAGGCCAAGGAGCACGTGAAGGTGAAGCGGGAGAGCAAGACTCTGGCCACCATTACATTCCAGAATTTCTTTAATAAATATAAGAAAAAAGCAGGTATGACCGGTACGGCGCTGACGGAGGAGAAGGAATTCCGTGATATTTACGGCATGGACGTGATCGAGATTCCCACCAACCGTCCCATTGCCCGTGTGGATCTGCAGGACGCCGTTTATAAGACCAAAAAGGAGAAGCTCCACGCAGTTATCGAGGAGATCGTCAAGGCCCATGAGAAGGGGCAGCCGGTGCTGGTGGGTACCATCACCATCGAGGCCTCCGAGGAGGTCAGCGCCCTTCTGAAGCGCAAAGGAATTCAACATAAGGTGCTGAATGCCAAGTTCCATGAGCTGGAGGCGGAGATCGTGGCGGAGGCCGGTGTCCATGGGGCGGTTACCATCGCCACCAACATGGCGGGTCGTGGTACGGATATCAAGCTGGACGAGAAGGCCAAGGAGGCTGGCGGCCTTAAGATTATCGGTACCGAGCGTCACGAGTCCCGGCGTATCGATAATCAGCTGCGGGGACGTTCCGGTCGTCAGGGAGACCCGGGTGAGTCCCAGTTCTTCATTTCTCTGGAGGACGATTTGATGAGGCTCTTCGGTTCTGAGCGTCTGATGAACATGTTCAACGCCCTGGGTGTGCCGGAAAATGAGCAGATTCAGCACAAGATGCTGTCCAACGCCATAGAGAAAGCCCAGAAGAAGATTGAGAGCAACAACTTCGGAATCCGTAAAAATCTGTTGGAATATGACCAGGTGATGAATGAGCAGAGAGAGATCATCTATGCGGAGCGTCGCCGGGTGCTGGATGGCGAGAGCATGCGGGACGTAATCTACAAGATGATCACCGACCGGGTGGAAAATACGGTGGAGACCTGTATTTCCGCGGACCAGCCCAGCGACGAGTGGGATTTGAATGAATTAAACCAGCTTCTTATCCCCATTATACCATTAAAGCCTGTGGCGCCGGAGGATGTGAAGGGCATTAAGGCCAACGAATTGAAGCACCGCCTAAAGGAGCAGGCTGTGAAGCTCTACGAGCTGAAGGAAGCGGAGTTCCCGGAGCCGGAGGCAGTCCGTGAGCTGGAGCGGGTGATTCTTCTTAAGGTTATCGACCGGAAGTGGATGGATCATATCGACGATATGGATCAGCTGCGGCAGGGTATCGGTTTGCAGGCCTACGGCCAGAGAGACCCGCTGGTGGAATACAAGATGAGCGGCTTTGACATGTTTGACAACATGATTGCCAATATCCAGGAAGATACGGTGCGCCTGCTGTTCCATGTGAAGATTGAGCAGAAGGTGGAACGTGAGCAGGTGGCCAAGGTGACCGGAACCAACCGTGATGAATCCGCCCAGAAGGGACCGGTGCGCCGTGAGAATGCCAAGATTTACCCCAACGATCCCTGCCCCTGCGGAAGCGGCAAGAAGTATAAGCAGTGCTGTGGGCGGCTGTAAGGGAAGCGCGTTATGGGCGGCTCGTGAGCAGCAATAAGATGTTAGAATCCTTAAGATGGAGGGCTATGCAGCCCTCCGTTTTTAGAGGATGCGGAGAAAGGCGGTTAAATATGTCGAAGTTCAAAGAATATGATATCGATAAGACGGAGGAACTGTTTGATCTTGGAAAGGCGCTGTCCTCCACGGTGCGGCTGGAAATGCTGCAGCTTTTGTATGACAGGAGCCTGATCATCGGGGAGATTGCCCGGGAGATGAATCTGCCGGCCTCCAGTGCGGCGTTCCATGCCAGAATCCTGGAGAAGGCCGGACTGATTCGGATGGAGGAGCAGCCGGGAACCCGGGGGAGCACCAAGCTGTGTACCCGCCAGGTGGACTGTGTGAATATCAATCTGGTGAAACGGAATACCGCAGTCAACGAGGTGGTGAATATGGAAATGCCCGTGGGGGCCTTTACGGCCTGCCAGGTGTTTCCCACCTGCGGCCTCTGGTCGGTGGACGGGGTTCTGGGAAATGAGGATATGGAGCAGTGCTTTTATTATCCCGAGAAAATACGGGCGGGGATTTTGTGGACCTCGGCTGGTTATGTGGAGTATAAATTTCCCAACGGGGTTCCCAAGAAGCGGACGCCGAAAAAATTGTCCTTTTCCGGGGAAATCTGTTCGGAGGCGGTCAATTACAAGGAAGACTGGAAGTCGGATATTACGGTCTGGATCAACGGCAAAGAGTGCGGCACCTGGACAAGCCCCGGGGATATGGGGGAAAGGCGCGGTCGGCTGAATCCGCCGGGGTGGTCGGAGGGCAGAACTCAGTATGGATTCTGGGTGACCTGGGAGGTGAATGAACAGGGCAGCTACGTCAATGGGGAGTATGCCGGGGATTGCACTATCGATAAGCTCTGTCTGATGGAGGAGGCGTTTGTGAAGGTGCGCATTGGAAATAAAGCGGACGCCCGGTATGTGGGTGGATTTAATCTGTTCGGGAAGGATTTCGGAGACTACAGCCAGGACTTGATTATGACCATTGAATATTGACGGGGAACGTTGCGTATGAAGTTTGCCGGTTGAAGGAGCAGCGTATTATAACAGAAAGCCTATTATAACAGTAATTTTGTTATAATAGAAATAAAATAGGGAAAAGATGCAAAATACAGCCGAAATATAGAAGAATATAGTTGACAAACCGACGAAAAATGGTATAATCAAATTGAATTAAACAGAAAAATTGTTGATAAAGTTGAGAACACGGAGAAATGCGGAAAATCCGGAAGCTGCCTGCGTCAGGCTGCAATCAAAACAAAAATCAATGGAGGAATCAGACATCATGAAATGCTATGTAAAAGACTATCCAAGACCGCAATTTGTGAGAGATAACTGGGAGAATCTGAACGGAACCTGGGATTTTGCGTTTGACGACGCAAACTGCGGTGAACAGGAAAAGTGGTATGAGAATTTCAAGGGCGGCTTGAAGATTCAGGTGCCCTTCACCTATGAGACAAGCTTAAGCGGAATCCAGGACGAAACCCGCCATGATAATATCTGGTATCGCAGAACCGTACAGGTGGACGCGGGCAGGCTTGGGAAGGACAACTACATCATCCATTTTGAGGGCAGCGATTTTGTGACAAAGCTGTGGGTCAACGGGCAGTTTGCCGGAAGCCACAGAGGCGGCTATGCCAGATTTTCCTTTGATATCACAAATCTGGTGAAGGACGGAGATAACGAGATTGTGGTGAAGGCGGAGGATTCCTTCGATATGCAGCAGCCCAGGGGAAAGCAGCGCTGGATTGACCGAAACTTCGGTTGCTGGTATGTGCAGACCACCGGAATCTGGAAAACCGTTTGGACAGAGTATGCGCCAAAGGTGCGTCTGGACTCTGTGAAAATGACGCCGAATCTTGAGGATTACAGCCTGGAACTGGAGTACAACGTGAATGCGCCGGAGTGCATGATGAACGGGGATCTGATGGTGGAGGCCGTTGTATCCTTTGACGGCGCGCTGATCAACAAAACCCTTTGCGCAGTGTTGTCCGGTCATGTGCAGAGTAAAATAGATCTGTTTGTGAAGAAAGAGGACGGCCTGGAGTGGACGGTGATGACCTGGAGTCCGGAGGCGCCGCACCTGTATGATATCGAGTTCCGCCTGGTGAATCAGAAGGAGGTGCTGGATGAGGCAGGCTCTTACTTCGCCATGCGGGAGATTCGTATCGAGGGACCGAACATTTTGCTGAACGGACGCCCCCTGTACCAGCGGCTGATTCTGGACCAGGGTTACTGGGGACCCTCCCATCTGACGCCCCCCAGCGAGGAAGCTCTCATTGAGGACATCGACAAGATTCAGGCGCTGGGGTACAATGGGCTGAGAAAGCACCAGAAAATCGAGGATGAGCGGTTCCTGTACTGGTGTGATGTGAAAGGAATGCTGGTCTGGAGCGAAATGGCCGCAGCCTATCAGTATTCGGATAATGCGGTGGAGGAATTCACCAGAGAGTGGATGGAGATTGTGAAACAGAACTATAACCATCCCTGCATTATCACCTGGACGCCTTTCAACGAATCCTGGGGAATCGGCAAGGTGGAGACAAAACGGGAGGAACAGCATTTTACGGAAGCCATTTACCATCTGACCAAGAGCGTGGATAAGTACCGCCCGGTGATCGTAAACGATGGGTGGGAGCATACGGTATCTGATATCATCACCCTGCATGATTACGAGGAGGCGGGGGAGGTACTGAAGGCCCGCTATGGGGAATGTAAGGATGAGATTTTGACGGATCAGGTATACCATGGCAAGCATAAGGCCGCCCTGGCGAGAGGATACCGGTACCAGGGGCAGCCCGTTATCATCAGCGAATATGGCGGGATTGCCTTCAACAACGACGATTCCGGCTGGGGCTACGGCAACAAGGTGAATACCAAGGAGGAATTTATCCGCCGCTTTGACAGTATCACCACTGCGGTGAAGGAACTTCCCTATGTGTGCGGGTTCTGCTATACCCAGGTGTCCGACGTGCAGCAGGAGATCAACGGGCTGATGGATGTGGACAGGAACTTTAAGATTGAGCCGGAGATCATCAAGGAGATTAACGAGAGACAGGTAGGGTATTGGAGAAATTACTGGTAGGATAAAGCAGCCTGTGAAAAATGACAGGTGAGGAGTAAAACATAGCAGCCGGAATCAGGCCGCCCGGTTTGGGGGCAGCATATTCCGGCTGTTTTCTGCTGTCAGGCATTGGGAAAGAATTATAATATGAGTATCTAAATGAGGCTGAAGCATATATATTGTACTCAATTCTTCTGCAGATTAGACTTCGGTTCAGAGATTCTGATCTCCAACGATATATTTTTTGTATGTAATGAACAAATATCGAGAAAAATATTTGTGAAAAAATGTATATTGATGGAACAAAAAATATATATTATAATAAATTAAATTAAATAATAAAATAAAGTTCAAAGAGGAGAATAGATGAGTAATTTAAAATATCAAATTATAACAAAGGATAGCAGTTTTGAGCAATTACTATTAAAAGACATTAAAAGAGATAAATTTATTTTTGAAAACAAATTTGAAAACATAGCGGAATATAGCAATAGCCTTGGATGGATGAATATAGATGAGTGGGCGGATGAAAGAAGTCTGAGAGAATATAAGACACTTGCAGACAAGATAAGGACACGTGCAGAAGCATTTATCGTTGTGGGTGTGGGAGGATCTAATCAGGGAGCTCGAGCGGTTATTGAGGCACTGGGAGCAAATGGAGATATTGAAATTATATGGGCGGGAAATTTCTTGTCTGCAGATTGCATGAATAAAGTAATGCAACAGATTCAAGGAAAGAGTATTTATGTAAATGTTATAGCAAAAAATTTTGAAACCCTGGAGCCGGGAATTACATTTCGCATTTTGCGGAAATATATGAAAGAAACATATGGAAGCGATTATGCGCAACGAATAATATGCACTGGAACAAGAGGCAGTTCGTTAGAAATACTTTGCAGGGAAAAGGGCTATTGCTTTTTGCCGTTTCCCACTAATATTGGGGGCAGATTTTCAGTTTTATCTTCTGTGGGATTATTGCCAATTGCAGTGGCGGGAAGGAATATATTCCAGTTGGTACAAGGTGCAAAAAATATGCGTAAAATGTTGGAGCAATCTCCGATAGAGTCCAATCCGGCGATTCATTATGCGGTAATGCGCAACAAGATGTATAAGGAAGGCTATCATATAGAAATGTTATCCTCCTTTGAACCAAGAATGATGCGATTTTCAAAATGGTGGGTACAATTATTTGGGGAAAGTGAAGGAAAGTGTGACAAAGGGGTTTTTCCAACGTTTGCGATATTTTCTGAAGACCTGCATTCCATTGGGCAGTATATCCAGGAAGGCTCGGGGATTATGTACGAGACGTTTTTGGATATAAGATGTGATACCGCGTCTCGTAAGATTGAAAAAGATGGTATAGAGGATGGTTTTGAATATATCCAAAATCAGGATTTGGCTGATATTAACAGGATAGCGTTTGCGGCAACACTTTCCGCACATAGCAAACGCTTTCCGTGCAGCGTAATTAGCATGCCGGAACTGAACGAAGAGACATTTGGAGAATTATTTTATTTTTTTGAAATGGCATGCTATTATTCGGCGAGGTTGCTTGATGTAAATCCTTTCAATCAGCCTGGAGTTGAGAATTATAAGCAAATTATGTTTCAGAAATTAGGTAAAGACACATGTTTACAGAATGTGTAGTAAAAGATTTAATGTAGTATTCTAAATAAATAATAGTAGAGGGAGGAGAAAAATGGAGAAGTACAAAGATCCTAACCAGTCAATAGAAATAAGAGTAGAGGATTTGCTTTCCAGAATGACTTTAGAAGAGAAGGTTGCGCAATTGTGTGGTGACCTAGCATCATCCTTTATTTCAGAGGGAAAAGTTAATATGGATCAAGTGAGAAGAAAGTTTGCGGATGGACTCGGAAGATTTACCCAGTTTTCACTTGTGGGATTGGCATCTATTGAGCAAATAGCAAGCATTAGTAATCGAATCCAGAAATTCTTTGTTGAAGAAACAAGACTGGGGATACCTGTCGCGTTTCAGTCGGAAAATTTGTGTGGATACCCTGCAAAGGGAGGAACATTATTTCCTGCGATGATTAATCTGGGGTGCACTTGGGAGCCTGAACTGGCATATGAAATGGCACAAATTATTGGGCAAGAGACAAGAGGTGTAGGAATATCCTCAGCAATGAGTCCTGTTCTCGATGTGATTCAAGATCCGAGGTGGGGGCGCACATATGAGTGCTTTGGAGAAGATCCATATCTTATAAGCCAATTTGGAATCCACTATATAAGGGGGATGCAGGAACAGGGAGTAAGTTGTATAGCAAAGCATTTTCTGGGATACTCTTCTACGCAGGGAGGTTTGAATGCTGCTGCTTGTCGAATGGGCAAGCGCGAATTATATGAGATTTTTGCTACACCTTTTGAGGCAGCTCATAGAATGGCAGACTTGAGTTCTGTTATGTGCAATTATGGAGAGATTGACGGTTTGCCGGTTGTTATGAACGCCGATATACTACAGGGACTTTTGAGAGATACCATGGGATTTGAGGGAGTCGTTACATCAGATGGGGCCGCATTATTGAAAAATTATAATTATTTCAAGACAGCAAAAAGCTATGAGGAATCCGGACTATTGGCAAAGCGGGCAGGAACGGATACAGAAATCCCCGTAGGAGACGCATTTCGCCAATTACCGAAATACGTTCGGTCTGGAGAACTATCACAAGAGTGTATCGATGCATCGGTACGTCGTGTGCTTACTGTAAAGTTTAAGTGTGGGTTGTTTGAAAATCCATATTGTGACGAAGAACAATTGGCGACGATCATGTGTAATTGGCAAAAAAATCTGGTGAGCGAGAAAATTGCAGGGAAATCGATTGTTTTATTAAAAAATAACGGAGTACTTCCGTTAAAAAAGGGAGTAAGAGTTGCAGTGGTTGGTCCGCATGCCGACAGTTTACGTTACCCGGTTAGTGGGTATACTTATCCGGCTTATATTGAGATGCTAAAAGCGGGTGTCTCAGGGCAGGGTACCACTTTTCATGGAATTGCGGACGAACAGGCAAAAGCAATGGAGGAGTCAGAAAATAATAAGCCTAAGGGACCATTTGAAAAGTTATTTTCTATCTTTTCAGAAGGGGAAAAAATTTCTTTGAATGATATGACAAGCGTCTTAAGAGAAATGAAAGCGCAATCTTTGCGTGAAGTATTAGCTGAGCGGTATGATGTCGTTTACGCAGAGGGCTGCAAAATTGTTGAAATGGATGAAAGTGGTATTCCAGACGCAGTGAACGTCGCAAAGCAGGCGGATGTGGTTGTGTTGGCATGTGGTGGAAATTGTGGTTGGGTAAATGTTACGGGAGGTGAAGGAAAAGACAGGCAATTTCTTGATCTTCCTGGAATACAGCAAAAATTGTTAGAGGCGCTTGTGGCTGTCGGAAAGCCAGTTGTTCTGGTTCTCTATGGACCAGGTATATTTTCTGTGAACTGGGCAGAAAAACATTGCGCAGCAATTCTGGAGGCATTTATGCCTGGACCATCTGCCGGCAAGGTAATCAGTGATGTTTTGGATGGAACTGTCAATCCTGGGGGAAAACTGACTATGACGGTTCCAAGAACACCAGGGCAGATTCCAATCTATTATAATCATCGTGTAGGATCCGGCTATAATGACGGAAGTGATAGTACTGTTGCGGCTGTGTTTACTGGTGGTTATGTGGATGGTCCATCAGATCCGCTGTATTGTTTTGGATATGGGCTGAGTTATGCTTCTTTTGAATTAAGTGAACTTGCAATTTCAGATTATGAGGTGTCTACTGACGGGGAGGTGATCATTCAGTGTAAAATAAAAAATATCAGTGATCGATCGGGAGACGAGGTGGTGCAGTTATATACAAGGTTTATTGAGGCTCATGTTACCAGACCAAATATGCAGTTGTCAGGCTTTAAACGCATAAATTTAAAGCCGGGTGAAGAAAAAATGGTGATTTTCCATTTAAAGATGAATCAGTTGGGTTATTACAATGAGCATATGGAATTCGTGGTAGAACCAGGAAATATGGACGTTATGCTGGGCACCAGTTCCAGGACGCTTTCACTGAAAGCAAAAATAAAACTTATAGGAAAGACAGTAAATGTAAGCGGAAAACGTAGTTATGTCTGTCCGGTAAGGGTGGAAGACATACAGGAAACAAATTAAAAAGCCCATATTATATCAAGGAGGAAGGCAAAATGAGAAAAGCAGTTGCGTTATTAATCATATTGGTATTAGGAGTTTTTTGTCTGACGGGTTGTGGAGATAGCGCGGAAGGTAATCAAAATCCCACAGAGGGATTAAGCGATAATGAAGGAGGAAATTCTACAGAGAAATTTAAAATTGGTGTTGCGGAATTGATGGTGTCGGATGAGTCTGTAGCAAGGCAAAAATACTTAGCGGAGTATATTGCGCCGAATTATAATTGCGAGTTTGTTTTTTCTGAGGAGCTGTCGGATACGGAGGCAATGATGACATTTATTGAAAGTTGTGCAAGTGCGGGGTGCGATGCGATTATCAGCAGTTACAATATTGATACAGAGCAATTACTTCAGAAATGTCAGGAATACGATATGGTTTTTGTTGAAAATGTTGCGCGCATTGCCAGAAGTGAGTCGATGTTTACTGGAGGTTATGAGAACTTTGGTGGAACCTTTGCTGAGGATCAGGAAGCTGCAGCGGAGTTGTTTAAAGATTATCTGGTTGAGAATCTTGACACAAGCGAAGAACATGGATTTATTGTGTGTACATCCATTGCGTATAATGGGCATTTACAGGCAACAGAAATTTCAACTGCAATGCTTCAGTCTTTAGAAGAAATTTATGATTTGACTTTTTCGGAGGATATTTCAACATATCTGGCATCTAGCACACCAATGTATGCGGAAAATGACAAGGGTATACCCGTATATATCTACCCGGATTTGTACAATGTAGATGGGTATATTCAGGGCCTTGGAGCAGAATTGCAAACCGGGAACTATGATTATGTGTTGGCAGCGTTGGATATTTATACAGCATTTGGCGTTACCTTGGATGAAGTAGAGCGTGCGTATGAAAAAGATATTCATGTAGTGTGCCTAGGCCTTCCGGGGGAGGCGTTGACGGCGGCGTTCGAAACACAAGATATGTTTGGCAATTCTTCCATAGATATGAGTACTACAAAGCTGGCATCTATACAATGTGCATTGCCATTTATTCAAGTATATAATATGCTTACTGGTTATGGAGATTGCTTAAATGATGAAAATGGTGAAAAGTTATGTTTAATGAACAGAATGGTTGCAATAACTTCACCGGAGCAATTGGAAGCAATATCTGCTATTGACCAGGATGAAACTAATTATGTGGCAGACTATGAGTTTATTAATAGCTGTCTTGGAATAAACAATCCTTCTCTTACTGGTGCGGATATTGATCAGAATATCGTAGACTTATTAGAAGAGACAATGGGCACTATACAGTAAACGCGATTAAAGACGGTATGGAGGTTTGGTAGGTGTCAAAGAAAAATGAAATTATTGCGGAGATCAAGAATATAAGTAAAAACTTCGGCGTCACAGTGGCCTTGAATCAGGTGAATATGCAGATTCGAAGGGGTGAAATTTGTGGATTGATTGGAGAGAATGGTTCTGGAAAATCTACAGTAATGTCAATTTTGTCCGGTATGCAAAACGCAACTAGCGGTGAAATGTTTTATAAAGGGAAGATTTGGAAACCGTCCAATGCGTTGGAAGCTGCCAGAAACGGTATTGGGATTATTGTGCAAGAGATAGGGACGATACCAACAATTTCAGTCGCAGAAAATATATTCCTTGGAAACTATGATCGTTTTCGCAGATATGGGATGATAAACAGGCGGCAAATGTATAAGGCGGCCCAGTTGGTTCTGGAAAAATTGAATATTGTTGGAGTTGATGCCTCTGCCACTACAGACACATATAGTATTGAGCAAAGAAAGCTGATTGAAATAGCTAAGGTTATGGCGAACAACCCGGAAATTTTAATTATTGACGAGACATCCACCGCAATTTCGGAGACGGGGAGGCAGGTGTTATACCGACTAATGCATGATATGGCCAGTCAAAACAAGGCGGTTGTATTTATCAGTCATGATTTGGAAGAGTTGATGGAACATTGTGACGCATTGAATATTTTAAGGGATGGCTGCCTGATTGACCATTTGGAAAAAGAAAATTTTGTGGCGGAAGATATTAAAGAGAAAATGATTGGTAGGAAGCTGACTGGAAACTATTATCGGGTGGATATGGATGGTTATGACAGTGAGGTAGTACTTCGGGCGGATTGTATAACCACAATGGAAGATTTAATGTGCTTTAATCTGGAATTGCATAAGGGAGAAATCCTAGGTATTGGCGGATTGTCCAGTTGCGGTATGCATACCTTGGGAAAGGCAATGTTTGGTCTGACAGAAGTGATTGATGGACAGGTAGTCCTGACAGATGGAAATGTAGTGATTAAAAATCCAAAATCTGCATTTCAACATAATATGGGATATATTTCAAAAAACAGAGATACGGAATCCTTGGAAATTAATGCTTCAATTGGATCAAATATCCAGTCTACAGGATTTGAAAAGAATAAATGGTTTGGACCATTCATATCGGCCAAAAAAGAAAAGAAATACGCACAGCTTATGGTAGACACATTAGCCATTAAATGCACTGGAATTCTTCAGCCGGTAAAGGCGCTTTCGGGTGGAAACAAGCAGAAGGTAGTATTCGGAAAATGGGTTGGGGTGGATGCGGACATTCTGATTTTGGATTGTCCAACCAGAGGTGTAGATATTGGTATAAAGTCTGCAATGTATCAGCTCATTTATGATATGAAGAAAAAGGGAAAATCCATTATTTTGATTTCAGAGGAGTTGCCGGAATTATGTGGCATGAGCGATCGTCTGATTATTATGAAAAATGGCAAAATTACTGGTGAATTTTTCAGAAAAGATGGGTACAAGAATACGGACTTGATAGAATGTATGATTTGAGAAGGGGGATAATATGAAAAAAATAATCTCATCCTCACAGAATGACCGTAAAGTTAAATTAAAATTTAATGATATGCTTGATATTGTAAAAAATCAGCGTATGTTCTCCCTGTTTTTTCCTTTTGCAATGCTTTTGCTTATTATTGCTTTATTCAGCATTTTGACAAAAGGCAGTTTTTGTACGGCAGGAGTAATGAAAAGTATTTTTAACCAGAGTATGATCATAGGGACGCTAGCAATTGGTATGACATTTATTTTTACCACAGGAGATGTAGATTTTTCTGCAGGGAATGTAATGGGCCTAGCTGCGGCGGTAGGTGCACTGGTTTATCAGAATGGACAAAATATTGTGACCACAATATGTGTGACAATAGTGATGGGAATATTACTGATGCTGTGTAATTATACGTTAAGCGTAGTACTACATATAAGAAGTGCTATGGTGGCGATTATTGGATTGACACTATATGCGTCCATTACGCAGCAAATTGTAGGAGCCGGAACGCTAAGGATTGATTATAATCTTTGTAGAAATTTGGAAAGCGGGGCATTTCGTTATATATCATTTATGCTCTTTTTTGGACTATGTCTTCTTGTTTATTATTGGACTCCCATAGGACGTCAGTTAAGATTTATTGGTGGCAATGTGGAGTGTGCGAGACAGGCAGGAATAAATATTACAAAAGCTCGATGTATAGGATTTTTGTTGGCTGGATTAGGGATTGGCCTGGCAGGAGTATATCAGATTATTCGTACCGGGAGTGTGTCCAGTAGTGTGGGAAATGGAATGGGGATGGATGTTATGCTGGCAACAGTATTGGGGGGGATGTCAATTTTCGGTGGAGCAAAATCCAATGCCTATTCTGGCTTTACAGGTGCTTTGACGATTTGTGCTTTGAATCAGGGGTTATTGATGGTGGGGGTGCCGAGTACAGTGATTCAGGGAGTACGAGGAGTGATTTTCCTGCTACTTGTAGTGTTAAATAGTGAAAGAGCGGCTACACTGCCCTCAAGACAACAATTTTAAAGAGAAGGGAGAAAAGATGGTACATTGGAAAAAAGGCATAAGCATAGTTATAAAGACGATAACGATTCCTTTGCTGATTTTTTTGTTTTTTGAAATTCTTGATAGGCTTGTGGTTGGAATGGGTGTTATAAACACATCTGCGGATATAAAGATGCTATTGCGGAATCTGGTATCATCCTATGCGTTTGCCCTGGCAATCAATGCAAATTTAGGAGCAGGTCGAATGGATCTTTCCATTGGGGGACAGATGTATGTAGGCGTAATATTTGGAGGGGTATTGGCGATTGATCTGGGCTTAGGTGGAGTTGGGATGCTAGTTCTGGCCATGCTTATAGGAGGTTTATGTGGAGTAATTGTAGGTGTACTGTTTGTCAATTTCCGTATTTTACCTATGATTCTGGGAATTGGGATGACGCTTATTTTTGAATGTATGAGTTTTAGCGTCAATAACCAGCAAGGCGTGACCATTTATGGGAAGGAGGGATTTTCCATCTTGTCTGATTCGGCATTTGTAATTGGAGTAATTATAGTAATCTTGCTGGTGATGACAATTTTATATGAATATAGCTCTTTTGGTTATAAATTAAAGGCTATTCAAGGAAATCAGGGATTGGCTCATAACAATGGCATTAATATTTATATAAATTGTATTATCTGTTATTTTGTGGCGGGTATTCTTACAGGTTGCGCAGGTGTATTTGAGGCTGCGTTTAAAGGAAGCCTGACACCGGTATTAGGAATGGAAAGTAATTCTGTGGTATTTAATAATTTTTTTCCAATGCTTTTAGGAGCATGGATTGGTACTTTTAGCCGAAATCAGACACTCGGAATATTGATGGGTTCCTTGAGCGTCAGAGTTATGATCATTGGTATGTCGCGACTGCGTTTAGGAACCACTACGCAAAATATTATTGTATATGTATTGCTTTTACTTTTTGTGATATTTAATACAAATAAAGGAAAAATTGCGTACAATCGGGTAAAGCGTAAGAGAATTGCGGAAGCAAAGCGCATGAGAGAAGAGAAAAAATAATAATAGGAAGGAAGTAAGAGATTATGAATGAAGCAACTATCACTACGTATCCTTATCGGACACCTAAAAAGTATCCAAAGAAAGATTTACATGGACGAGCCAGAATTATGACATTGTTTTATAAGGATTTTAAGCGGTTCCAGAATTTTTATGTCAATGTACTGGGGTGGGATATGATTGAGCTTCCAGTGCCTGCAGGGGGGCAGGAACCGGGAAGTGATAAGCCCTCCGTACTGATTGCAACTGGCCCAAGCTACGAAACGTATGAGGGAGTGGTTCCTGGGCATATGAATGCAATAGCTCATTACGCACAAGAAGAGTTGCCAAAACCCATGATTTTTATGGAAGTTCATGGTGGACATCCGATTGCGGATACCATTCATGATGTGATTGCGCATGGAGGCAGGATAGTTGGAGATGAACCAAGTGATGCCGAGGGATGGGTGACCAGTGCGCATATAGAAGACCCTTCGGGCAATGTATTGCAATTATGGAGACCAGGGAACTCCAGAACCTGGGATGAACCTGAAACAGGATATGATAAGGAATAGGGAGGGGAAAGAGATGAAAAAAGTATATACATGTTATATTTGTGGTTTTCCATTTGTCCGAGACGAAGAAAAATGTCCGGAAAGATGTCCTGCCTGTAATGCGCCAAAATCGCAGTTTCTTTCAGAACCCTTTAACGGAAGTATCGACAACCGGAGAATCCATGTGGATTTTCCCAAGCCGGATCCAAACTGGGATCCAATGGATATTTCATATCATCATCCCAAAAATTTTAAGCCACGAAGCAGACACGGAAGAATTCGCCGTTTTGTGTTGGGATACGATGATCCAGATGTTACGAGAAGATTTTATGAGGAGGTTTTTGATTGGGATATTATTAACACGGAGCATGCCAACCCCGAGTTACCGTTGATGTATTGCGCCACTGGACCGGGAAATCCTAACTGGGAACCTAAATTTCCGTCATTTGGATATGGGTTTCTTAAACCTAAGGTAACGGAGGATACCGGAAGTGATCCAAGATTTATGGTGGAAGTTGACAATATTGAAGAAGCATTAAAGAAAACAGTTGAGTATGGCGGAAAAGTCCTAAAAGAGCGTTATGAAGTAGAAGGTCAGTCATATGCTGTTGTTGAGGATAGCGAAGGAAATGCGTTATATTATTGGGAGACTCCGGATACAGTGACTTGGGATGAACCGGAATCTCAATATCTGTCAGGACGTCCAATAAAGTAACTATTATTGTGCCTCCATGGAAAAATATGGTATACTCACTGTAAAGATAAAGATAACCTGTTCGAATAATGGAGGTAATAGTGTATGCATATCGCAAAAGGAAATAATTTATCCCGCGTAAAGGTTACAAATCAGGCGGCAATCAAAGAGCTGATCTACCACAATGGCCCGATTACGAGAATAGAGATTGCAAAAAAACTTGGGTTAACAGTCCCTACTATTACAGCTAATATTAATACGCTCTTGGCTGCGGGTATCATCCGCGAAGTGGGTATCTCAGAAAAAAAGGGAATGAATGGGCGAAAAGCCGCATTAATTGATATGGCTGATAATGCAAGGTTGTTTCTCGGAATGGAATTGAGAGGTAGTATGTTCAGGGCTAGTATCGTAAATTACCGGGGAAAAATAATAGTTTCCTTTAAAGAAGATACACCTCATATTGAATATGATAAAATGTTAGATGAAGCGCAAAAGCACATTGGAAAAATGCTTGATGAGGTACAGCTTTCGCAGGAGGATATTGCGGGAATAGGTATCTGTATGCCTGGACTAATAGATTCGGAAAAAGGGATTTTAAAAATCCATTCGGGATATAATTGGGTTAACAAAAATGTGATACAGGACATAAGGAACAGGATAGGGTACCGTGGCAGTATATATCTGGAGAATAATTCCTGCGCAAGGGCGGTGGGAGCGCAGTTGTTCCGGAAAGAACTGACTTCCGGATGCAAAAGCTTTGCTTATTTTTATGTATCTCATGGAATTGCCTGCCCCTTTGTGGTTAATGATTCTGCGTTGTATGGTTCCATTGTAGGGGAAGGCGAGGTTGGCCACATGGTGATGAACCCGGAAGGGCCTGTTTGCAGATGTGGGAACAGAGGATGCCTGGAGGCTTTCGCCGGAGAGCATGCCGTGATAAAGAACTGCGCGGAAGCTGTCAGGAACGGCTGCGCTCCGATTTTGGCTGGTATATGTCCGGATGCTGAAAAACTCACTGTCGCAGATATATTAGAGGCATTGAAAAAAGGCGATGAAGTCGTGGGGGAAATTATAAATCAGGCACTGCTGTATATCGGTATAGCAGTGGCCAATATAGAAAATTTTGTAAGACCGGAGGTGCTTTTGCTGGAGGGAAGTTTGTTTCAATATGAACCTAATCAGAAATACCTTATGCAGATTATTCAAAAAAATGTATATTGTGCGGTTCAGAGTGACAGGACAAAAATGTTTTTTTTAGAGGAAGATGATTTTAGTGGAGCCAGGGGCGCGGCAGCGGTTACGATACGAAAGGATTTGGAGGATTACATAGAACTTTAATTAATGCAGCGTCTGTGATATATTTTGGCCAAAATATTCGGAAAGGATGGACAATGGGAAAAAATCTTTTGGTGATTCATGGCGGAGGCCCCACCGCAGTGATGAACTCATCACTTTTTGGCGCAGTGACAGAGGCACAAAAAAGTAATGCGGTCTTGCGTATTTATGGGGCCAGAAATGGAACGGGCGGGGTGCTTAGGGAAGCGTTTGTGGAGCTTTCAGAAGAGCCGTTAAAGAGACTGGAACTGCTGTTAAGAACACCGGGAAGCGCAATAGGGACCTCACGGGACCCTTTGCAACAGGAAGATTATATAAAAATGGCAAAAATTTTGGAACGTAATCAGATTGCCTATGTTTTATTTAATGGCGGTAACGGAACCATGGATACCTGCGGGAAATTATATGAAGTTTGTAAAGAACGGGGGTTTGATATCAATATTGTAGGTATTCCAAAGACTATGGATAACGATATTGCTGTGACGGATCACAGCCCGGGTTATGGGAGCGCAGCACGGTATTTCGCGCAGAGTGTGAGGGAGGTGTGTATGGACGTAAAGAGCCTGCCTATCCATGTTGTAGTAATTGAAGCTTCCGGGCGAAATGCCGGATGGGTGGCGGCGGCCAGTGCCATGGCCTCAGAAAACGGAGAAGAAGGGCCGGATTTGATATATCTGCCGGAGCGGCCATTTGATGAGGAACAATATATTTCCGATGTCAGGGCATTGCTGAAAAACAAGAAAGGGATTGTGATAGTGGTTAGCGAGGGGCTGAGGAATAGAGAAGGTACTCCGATAGTAGAACCGGTATTTAAAAATGAAAGATCTGTCTATTTTGGGGATGTCAGCGCGTATCTGGCAAATCTGGTAATTCAGCGCCTTGGGTATAAGGCCAGAAGTGAAAAGCCGGGACTTTTGGCAAGAGCCTCCATAGAACTGCAAAGCTCTGTGGACCAGCGAGAAGCGAAAATGGCGGGTCAGATGGCCTGCCGGGCAGCGCTGGCGGGAGAGAGCGGAAAGATGGTTGCTTTTCGCCGTATATCTACACTGCCATATAAAGTAGAGCCTTTTTTGGTAGGTATAAAAGAGGTAATGCTTTATGAACGTACCATGCCGGATTCTTATATAAACGAAAAAGGAAACGGTGTCACGAAGGCCTTCCGGGATTGGTGTCGCCCATTGTTGGGGGATTCTTTTCCCGAGATGATCTCATTTCTCTGATATTGAATGAAAGTAGGAGGACATGTTTATGCTGGTACCAATGAGAGTAATTTTGGAGTCGGCGGATAAAAATGGATATGCTCAGGGAGCATTCAATGTAAATGCCGCGTGTCAGGTTAAGGCACTACTTGAAGTACATGAGATGTTTCGAAGTCCGTTAATTGTGCAAGGGGCGGATTTGGCGAATGGGTTTATGGGCGGCCGCATTGACTTTATAAATGCAACGGCGGAGGATAAAAAAACTGGTGCGCTTAATATCACGGCAGCCATAAAAAAATATGGGACAGACACTACTATTCCCATTGCCCTTCATCTGGATCATGGCAGGGATTTTGAGTCATGTGTGGCAGCTATTGAGGGTGGTTACACCAGCGTAATGATTGATGGAAGCGCATTACCCTTTGAAGAGAATGTGGAACTGACCCGGGAAGTGGTCAAGTATGCACATGCCCGTGGAGTAACGGTGGAAGGGGAACTGGGAGTGCTTGCAGGCGTGGAGGATGATGTGGCTGCGGGGAAAAGCAGTTATACGAACCCTTTGCAAGCGGTATCTTTTTTTCGTAAGACCGGTGTAGATGCGCTTGCCATCAGCTATGGCACCATGCATGGGGCAAATAAAGGAGCAGATATAAAGCTTCGCAAAGAAATTGTCATTGCAGTGAAGGAATGTCTGAGGCAGGAGCGCATTGAGGGATTTCTGGTTAGTCACGGTTCATCCACAGTCCCAAGATATATCGTAGAAGAGTTAAACAGTCTGGGAGGACAGTTGGAGAATGCCCGTGGCATTGATATAAAGCAGCTGGTAGAGGTTTCACAGTATGGGATTAATAAAATCAATGTAGATACGGATATCCGGCTTGCAACCGCCAGAAATCTGAGGGAACTGTTCAGGATGAATCCAATACTAAAGACGAATCCTGTTGTCGGAAAGGTTTTTGAGTTGATGGAAATGCAGAGATCAGTTATTGATCTGCGTCAATTCATTTTTCCGATTATGAACACCATAATGTATGGCGAAGTGCAGGATGAAGCTGTTGCACAGATATGTCAGTGCATTGAAAAGGGAGTAAAAGAAGTGGCGGGTACTCTGCTTGCGCATTTTGGCAGTGTTGGTAGGGCGCCCAAAGTAAACATGATTACTTTAGAGGAAATGGCTGAACGATATCGGAAGACAGGGAGTTGAGATGAAACGAATATATTTGAACTTGAAGCGTTTTGATGTGCCGAGGGTTTTTGACGGGATAAATGGAATTGCGTCTGTGGGGGATTGGAGTGCTTATATCGTATCCTCTATTCAGGAGAAACTGAAAGAGCCAGACTTTAGGGAAGCTGATTTTGTCATATATTTTCCGGAACTTCATATTTTGCCGGCAATCCGTGCATTGACAGAAAAAAGCCCTGTCAGAATTGGATGTCAGGGTATATATTGTGAGGATACATCCGCAAATGGTAATTTTGGGGCATTCACTACCGGTCGGACAGCCTCTGCCATGGTGGCGGCAGGCTGCTGGGAGGTACTGATTGGACATTGTGAGGAAAGACGTGCTATAGAGCAGATATTGGCGCAGGCGGGAGTAGAAAAAGAGGAGACTGTTAACCTGACTGTGAACCGGGTAATGAATCAGGAAATTCGATGTGCATTACGCCGAGGTATGAGAGTGCTTTATTGTATCGGTGAAAAAGAGGGAGAACAGAAACGGTGGAAGCAGGTTCTGGAACGCCAATTGGAACTTGGGCTTGCGGGAGTGGATACCTCCAGGGTAGTTATTGCCTATGAGCCTATTTGGTCTATCGGACCGGGGAAGATTCCGGCAGATAAGGAGTATATCACGAAGGTGGCATGTTTTGTAAAAGAAAAAACGGATGGCATGGAGGTGGTTTATGGAGGTGGATTGAAAAAGGATAATGCGGCAATGCTTGCCTCAATCCCGGAAATTGACGGTGGTTTGATTGCGTTGACGCGTTTTCAGGGAGAAATTGGGTTTTACCCAGAGGAATATTTGGAAATCGTTCGTTACTATTTGGGTGAAAAGGAGACTGTGATATGAAATTGAATTTTGAATATGGACGTGGTTATATGACGGCGGAACTTCCGGAGGATACCGATATATTTATTCCAGGTGAAACAATAAAGGATCCGGCTTACATACCGGAGGAACAGCTAGAGGAAGCTTATCTGGAGAGCCTTGCGCATCCTATTGGAATGCCGACGTTAACGGAATTGGCTCATAAAGGAAGCAGGGTGGTTATCGTGGTGCCCGACCGGGTAAAAGGGGGGGAGCAGAATACGAGCCACCGTAAATTAAGTATAAAATATATTTTACGGGAGTTGTACGGGACGGGGGTAGAGAAAAAAGATATTTT
Organism: uncultured Lachnospiraceae bacterium; assembly: GCA_944381535.1. GTDB lineage: Bacteria > Bacillota > Clostridia > Lachnospirales > Lachnospiraceae > 14-2. The sequence continues at coordinate 13,426 of CALWLN010000209.1, read as the reverse complement.
ATTTGTCATTTCTAACGGACTTCATCCAAGAAGTAGAGAATCGGATGTACGGGCAATTTTTGGCCCGGAACTTTTTGAGGAATTCTGGCATTCCGGTCAGATTATCAGTCATGACAGCGAAGACGAGGAGAACATGATTGATCTAGGGTATACCAGGCGAGGAGATCCGGTATATATGAATCGGTATGTATATGAATGTGATATCCCGATTCTGATTGGACATGTGCAGGGGAATCCCTATGGAGGATATTCCGGAGGATATAAGCACAGCGCAACGGGCATTACAAACTGGAAGAGTATCGCAAGCCATCATGTGCCGTCTGTCATGCACCGTAAAGATTTTATTCCGGTTAATGGAGGAAGTCTTATGCGGAATAAATTTGATGAGATCAGTATGCATATGGAAGAAAAGATGGGACATCCCTTTTTTTGTTGTGATGCCGTGCTGGATTCCCAGTCCCGTCAGATTGCAGTATATTCCGGTTACGCAAAAGAGATGATGCCAGTAAGCTGGGCAATGGCAGATCAACGTACATATGTACATTGGGCAAAAAAGAAATACGATGTATTGATTTTTGGGATGCCGCAAAAGTTCCACTATGGAGACGGCATGGGAACCAATCCGATTATGATGATGCAGGCGTTGAGCGCACAGGTACTGCGCTTTAAGAGGGTAATGAGCAGGCGGTGTGTCATATTGTGCGCATCTGCCTGTGATGGGTATTTTCATGATGAGTTGTGGCCGTATCTGCGGGAACTGTATACGATGTTTCAGCATGATCATATGAATATACTACCTGATATGAATCGGTATGGGGAATATTTTGCGACAAATGCGGAATATATCCGCAAATATAGGTTTTGCAATGCATTTCATCCCTTTCATGGTTTTTCTATGATGAGTTGTGGGCACATTGCGGAGATGTATACAAGCGCAATTTACATAGTGGGGGCGCAAGAACCCGGATATGCAAGGGGGATGGGATTAAAAACACGAGAAACTTTTGAGGAAGCGCTTGCAGACGCTAGAAAAAAATATGTAGGTGATAATCCGAATATCCTAGCGCTTCCCATGACATTTCAGAAAGCAGCCGTGCACTTATGCATGGAAAATCCGGCGGAGGATGTAGTTGACGCATATGGTCGCAGATGTGGAAGTTGTTAATAGTGGTCTTAGTTAATCTGCCGAACGCCAAAAGTACATAGCTTTTCGAGAAGATCATGGTACATGAAAATGTTTTTGCCATCCAAGATTTCAAAAGGAGCGGAACTCTTATGCCTGAGGACAATGTTTAGGGAATCCTAACCGTTAGTTTGTCTCAAATGTAACGAATGGTGTGTTGTCGCCGCCCGTGAGTACGCCAGGTTTTCTGACGCCGCCATCTGGTTTTTCTCCCATCTACCTGCTACATTTACTGGTACTTCCGAAACCTTATGGCTTTCATTTCTTTCGGCAGATTTACTTGCATTTTCCAGACGTATATTGGAATTGCGGCTACTTTTATGGCAGAAGAAAAGATAGGTGAGCCAAAGCATTCTTATCCAGGTCTGGATTTCTTGAATAAAATATAAAAGTTATCCGAGAAAAAATGGGGTTCTAGGGAATACAGCACCTCCGGATTTTTTTGGATAATATTCCTATTGGGGTAATTCAGATTCCGCCTTACGGTGGAAACCCTTGCTGTTTAGCTATGTACTTTATCGTTGTCTATGCGCACTTGGGACTTGTACACGTTAGGGCTTGCCTATGGTGGGCGAACTCAAGAAAGACAGGCGTAAAAACCTGTCTTTTTTGCTTGGCTGATTTTGGGTTCGCGGATGAGAACAACACCTTCCGGTGTGGAGCATGTCTTTGCAGTTTATCCCAGAATCTTCTTCAAATCCTCCTCCGGTGTGCTGATTGGCGAAATGTTGAAATGTTCCACCAGGAAATTCAGCACATTGGGGGAGACAAAGGCGGGCAGGGTGGGCCCTAAGTAAATATTTTTGATCCCAAGGTGCAGCAGGGAAAGCAGGATACATACGGCTTTCTGCTCATACCAGGACAGCACCATGGAAAGGGGTAAATCATTGACCTCACAGCCGAAGGCATTTGCCAGAGCCACGGCCACCTGGATGGCGCTGTAGGCGTCGTTGCACTGGCCCATGTCCATAATGCGGGGGAAGGGGCCGATGGAGCCTAAGTCTAAATCGTTGAAGCGATATTTTCCGCAGGCCAGGGTTAAAATAATGCTGTCCTTTGGGGTCTGCTTCACGAAATCGGTAAAGTAATTCCGTCCGGTTTTGGCGCCGTCGCAGCCGCCTACCAGGAAAAAGTGGCTGATCTGGCCGGCTTTTACGGCGTCGATGACCTGGTCTGCCAGGGAGAGCACCGTGCCGTGGCCAAAGCCGGTAGTAACCTGGGTGCCGCCGTTGATTCCGGTGAAGACGGTATCCTCCGAAAAGCCGCCCAGGGCCAGGGCTTTTTCAATGACCGGCGTAAAATCCTTCTCTTCCCCGATATGCACCATGCCGGGATAGGAAACAACCTCGGTGGTAAATACCCGGTCTGCGTAGCTGTCCTTGACGGGCATCAGGCAGTTGGTGGTGAAGAGGATGGGAGCCGGAAGATGTGCAAATTCCTTCTGCTGGTTCTGCCAGGCGGTCCCATAGTTGCCCTTCAGATGGGGATATTTTTTCAAAAGGGGATAGGCGTGGGCCGGAAGCATTTCTCCGTGGGTGTAAATGTTGATTCCTTTGCCCTGGGTCTGCTCCAATAAAAGCTTCAGGTCGTACAGATCATGTCCGGTGATGACGATAAAGGGGCCTTTTTCCACCGTAAGGGGCACGGTGACCGGGGCCGGAGTGCCGAAGGATTCGGTGTTGGCCTTATCCAGAAGGGCCATGCAGGTCAGATTGATTTCCCCCACCTTAAGCACCGCCGGAAGCAGCGCCTCCATGGAAAGGTTTTGCCAGAGAAGGTTTAAAGCCTCGAAGAAAAAGGCGTCCACGGTCTCATCGGAATAGCCCAGTACCCGGGCGTGGTAGGCGTAGGCGGCCATGCCCCGGATTCCGAACAGAATCAGCGATTTCAGAGAACGGATGTCCTCCTGGGCCTCCCACAATTCCGCCATGGGATAGTCCGGTGTTAGGGGAGAAATTTTCTGTTTCTCGGCCTGAATGCTGTCAATCAGTATTTGAATGGTTTCGTTGTTAAAATTTACATTGGTAATGGTGGTGAACAGGCCCTCCAGGACAAGCCGGGTGAGGGCCTCCGGGGCCTTGGCTGTCGTGGAGGTCTTTGGGATGTTGGTGTCTGTGAGGGCCTCCGTGGTGTTGGTGTCTGTAGGGTTTATGCCATTTGAGGTGGATTGTGAAGCGGCGGGCCCGGCGGAACGCTGTCTGCCTTCCGTCTCGGAATAGGCCCTTGCCAGGCCGATTAAGGCGCCGGTGAGGCGGTCCTGCAGCTGTGCCGTATCGGCCTTTTTCCCGCAGACGCCTGCGTTTCCCATGCAGCCGGTGCAGCCGGCGGTTTGCTCGCATTGATAACAAAACATTTTTTTATCCATGATAGTTTTCTCCTTTTCTTTGTTTGGTGTACGGTTTTTCTGCGGCCTCTTGGACAATCGTTCAAACAGGCCTGCGTATTTACTGCGCCGGCTAAATGAAAAATCATCGCCGGGAGAAATGAGGAAGAACCGCATGGTTGCTTTTGATTGACTTGTTGCATTCAGTATAGTAGGATAGCAGTAGAATGTATGTTGTTAAAACAACGGAAATGAGGAAAAGATGAATTATTTTTTGTTGGGACAATCAGAATTGTTTGCGGGGATAGAAGCGGGGGAACTGGACAATCTGCTGGACTGCTTAAATCCGGTGAAGAAAACCTACCAAAAGGGCGAGTATATCTGTCGGGCCGGGGAGCCGCTGCGGTTTATGGGCTTTGTCCTGAGCGGAAGCGTGAATATCGAGCGAAACGACGCCTGGGGGAACCAGAGCCTTTTGGGCCGGGTGGCGGCCGGGGAGGTATTTGGGGAAACCTATGCCTGCGTGCCGGGTGAGATTTTGATGGTGGATGTGGCGGCGGTGGAGCCCTGCGAGATTTTGTTCCTGGATATGGGAAAGCTTCTCACCATCTGTTCCTCGGCCTGCGGCTTTCACAACCGGCTGATTCAGAACCTGGTGCGGGTGATGGCCGCCAAAAATCTGAATCTTTCCAGGAAAATCAACGACACCGCGCCAAAGTCCATCCGGGGGCGGCTTTTGTCCTATCTGTCCTATCAGGTGGTGAAGCAGGGCGGCTACAAATTTGAGATTCCCTTTAACCGGCAGCAGCTGGCGGACTATCTTGGAGTGGACCGAAGCGCCATGTCCAATGAGTTGAGCAAAATGCAGCGGGAGGGGCTTATCGAGTACCGGAGGAACTGGTTTTGGGTAAAGGGGGAGTGAGGGAGTGCTTAAGACACGGGGGAAGGGAGACATAATTACGGAAATACAGGTACATCCTGCTACTATGGATAATATTGGGATATGATTGATTGCGGAAATGTGGAGACGGCAGCCGGCGGCGAACCATCGTCCGGTGAGGTGGTACGGTTGGGCCGGTATCTGACCCTTGTCACAGGCTATGGATTAAAAATGAAGTTACGTTGTTCCAGTATGTAGCTATTAATAAAAATGAAAAAAGATAATTTAATCTTAACATTCCATAATGTGATATGTATTATAACGTAGTTTCTTTCATAATACAAGTTAAAAGGTGATTAATTTTTGATATTGCGACTAAAAATAAACCTAGTAATTTATATTTTTTTATTATATATTGAAATATATGAGAAAAGGTGGTATATTGTAAGAAACAAAAAAGGAAGGAGGTATTCCAATGTTTCAGCTAAAACTGGATTTCGCATTAGAAAGGCCCGAACTACCGCGTGGGATGGACAAGTTGATAGTAAGCTTTCTAAAGGCTTCCCTACAGAATTACGCCATGGAATTGTATGAAAGTCTTTATGACGCGCATAAATCCATTATAAAAGGTTATGTATTTTCATATTTTCTGCCGGGAGCCCAATTTAAGGAAGAGACCATCCTTTTGAACCAAAATCGGTTTGTGATGTTTTTTTCCGACGCAAATTTGGGAGAGGCGATACATTTTTTCAACGCATTCAAGAAAATGCGGGGCATAAGGTATCCCATGAGCAGAAATTCTATGGAACTGGTATCGGTGAGGCCTCAGAAACGGCAGCAAATCACAGAGCATGAAATTGTAGTGAAAATGCAGAGTTCTTTGATCGTACGGAAGCATAATGTGGAAGATAATACGGACATTTATTATACCCATGACCAACCGGGATTTGCAGAGACCTTAAAGGAGAATGTAGAAAATCTTCTGTGTAAAATGGATGTTCCGTTATCGACAGAAAGTTTTGCTGTTGAACCCATAAAGGGAAAGAAAATCGTGGCAGACGTTTTTGGGCGCAGCATTGACGCGAACATCGGAATTTACAAGCTTATTGGAGAGCCGGAACTGTTGAATTATCTGTATTTGTCCGGGATTGGCAGCAGACGGTCGGAGGGACACGGGAAATTTGAGATAATCTGGTAGGAAGGAGGGAAGCGATTTGGATAAGTTTGTGATTGCAATGGGAGATTTCTTGAAAAATGCCGGGATTGTCGGCCTGGATTATATGCTGGAAACGGCTGGCGCGGAGAAAGACTGGGATTATGGGTACTCGGAAAATGATCAGGAATTGTGGTTGAATGCGGAATATGCCCTGCAGGCCGACTGGACAGAAATGTATTTTCAAGCGTTTGTGAAATATTTTGGACCATCAAGTACCTATCAGAGAATTCTGGAGAAGATTGAGGACAGCCTGCAGAAGCTGGAAAAGGAAGTATGGAAACCGGAGAAAACGGAAAAGGACGATATCAAATACATCAATGACAAGTTGCTCTCAAACAGTTATCAGACGGGTTTTGAAAATATAAGGGACCGAGTGGAGAAACCGGATATCTATTTGGATTTAAAAAAGGACAAACTCAGCGAGAAAACAGAGCAAAGTGAGTTGAAAAAACGTCTGGCAGAACTGAAAACTTTTTTGGAACAGCCTTTGTGCAAAGAAACATTTTCAATGAAGAGTATTGTGTATACATATATCAATCGATTTTGGGAAGGAAAATGTTTCCTGTTGCGTGCCAATGCCAAGAAGGACATGAAAGAGTTGTTTGAAAAGGAGTTTTCCGTTCCATTGCTGAACTATTGGAAGAAAAGCCGTGGAAAAGAGAAAGAACTGTGTATTGATTGCGGTATGCCTATGGATTCAAAGGAAAAGGTTTCTGTTGCTTTTATGAAAGATATGGCGGACGATCTTACCCGGAAGCGGTCAGCCTTCTGGGATTGTAAGGTAGACGCTTTCTTATGTCCGGTATGTGCGTTTGTATATGCTCTAAGTCCTTTGGGATTTCAACTTTTTGCTAACAAATTTGTGTTTGTTAATTGTAATGAGAGTCTTGAACTTATGATAGCGGCAAACAGTAAAGACAGTAAAGCAGGTATGAGTGCGCAAAAGGAGGAAAACGAAAAATATTCTGCATGGTTTTCCAGGCTACTGAATGTGATTTTAAAAGAGAAAGTGAAGGAGCTCTCCAATATTCAAGTCATTCTCCGAGGGATACGACCGGAGGATAACTATGTGCTTCAGATGGTGGGAAGAGACACCGTGCAGATCTTAAAAGAAAAGAAGGTGATGGCAGGACTGGATTGGTTGGGGGAACATCCCTTTGTAAAAATAGGTAATGAATTTTTAAATGTCCATGAACATACCGTGATGAATATCATTCAGTACCGCAGCCAATATGGGCTGTTGAATCGCTTGATGAAGGAAGTTCTTAAGAATGACGGCGTGATTCCGGCAGCTTATTGGGTTTATACTATCCAGGTGTGGACAGGTGTATGCAAAAGAAACGCAGATGAGAAAGAAAGGAAGGGTGTTACAGTGAGTATAAGAATTATGCGAGACAGCGGATATGCTTTGAGAACAGCAATTTTGGAAGCCAAAGGAGTAAGTACGGATGATTGCATGAGAGGAACCGTGTATCAGCTTTTGAATGCGCTGGCCGTAAAAAATGAAGAAAAATTTATGGATATCATCGTAAGACTTTACAGCTCCAGTAAGCTGCTGATACCGGACGGATTTGTGTATATGCTGGGGAATAAGGAAAGATTTCAGGAATACGGATACGCATTTATTTTGGGGCTGAAAGGAAGCCATGCAGAAAGCAGAAAAGGAGAGAACGGAAATGGATAGAAACGGTTTGACTATTACAATGGTAATTTTAGCTGAGAGCGCCAATTATGGAGAGGGAATCGGAAATATTACCACCTTAAAGAAGATGACAAGTGAATATTCGCAATATTCTTATATTTCTAGGCAGGCAATGCGTTACAACATCATTCAGCAGTTGGTGTGGGATACAACGCCGGTGGATGGAAAGAGCGGGGTTGTACAGTTTGCGCCCTCTGCTACCATAAAGGACTATCCGGAAATTGATTTGTTTGGCTATATGAAAACCACGGCGAAAGAGGATGAAACGAAAGGCGGAGCCTCCACAAGAAGTGCCGTCGCGCGTCTGAGTAATGCCATTGCGTTGGAGCCCTATCAGAGTGATTTGGAATTTATGACGAATATGGGATTGGCAAGACGCCAGAATCTGGAAAATGGAATTGCCCAGAGTGAAATTCACCGTTCATATTATGCTTATACAATGTCCATTGATTTGGATCGAGTGGGGTTTGACGGAGATATTCAAATTCCGGCGGAGGAGAAGGCCGGGAGGATAAAAGCGCTATTGGATACCCTGCATTACCTGTATAGAGATATTAAAGGAAGAAGAGAAAACTTAAGTCCGCTGTTTGCCATCGGAGGAAGATATCAGTTAAAAAATCCGTTTTTTGAAAACCGGATTAAAATTGACAAGAATAAAATTAACGTAAACACATTGCTGGAGATTATGGATGACGCACCCATGGTGAAGGAACATACTTATGCAGGTGTTATGACAGATATCTTCGATAACGAAAAAGAGATAAAAGAAAAATTAAAGGCGGAATCAGTAGGAAAAATGTTTGAGCATTTAAAGAAGGAAGTGGATACCTGTTATGGAGAGAGCGATTAGACTGCAATGCTTTCAGAATCTCGTGAATTATCGGAAGCCAAGCAGCTTTATTATCAAGGAGACATTTCCTTTGCCCCCCTATTCGACCGTACTGGGAATGATTCATGCCGCCTGTGAATTTCGGGAATTTCATCCCATGAAGGTGAGTGTTCAGGGAGAGAACAGCGGGACAATTTCAGAGTTGTATACCAGATATTCTTTTTCAAAGGGCGCGAAATATGAGGAAGGTCGGCACCAGATTTGTGTGGAAGATGATAAACTGTATGGTGTATACAAAGGAATCGCAAACGTGGAACTGATATGTGAGAACCATATGGTGATTCATATTGTGCCTTCGGAAGAAGATTTCGACACGGTATATCGGGGGTTGAAGAATCCTCCGAGATATCTTTCGTTGGGGAGATATGAAGATTTGCTGGATGTGGAACGAGTGGATATTGTAAACGTTCATAAAGAAGAAGATGTGGTAGTAAAGCAAAATATATATGTTCCCATACCGGAAGATGAAGCGGAGAAGGAGCGTTTAGTTGGCAATCAGTCTTCCACAATTTATACGTTGACGAGAGAGTATGAGAAAACGAAGCAGAATATGCGAAGATGGAAACGGGAAGGAGGAAGAATCAAAGCCTATTATTTCCCAGCCGGAGGTCGTCTGGGAGAAGCCTATGTGGATGATTTTGGCGGTGAGGAAGAACATGGGGCCATTGTATTTGCTTAGCGTGTAAGAGCAGGCTGATTAATAGTGACATTTTGGAATGTAAAGCAGGAATTAAGCGCCGATGCGTGGAAGGATACCAGCGCTTTCATAGAGAAATTGTGGAATAGTAAAAACTAAGAGGGAAGTGTGTATAAGGTGGAATATTTTGCAAAATCGAAGAAAAAGACTTTTTCTCATGAGGAACAGGAAAAGATCATTGCGTCCATAAACGAATTGAAACAGGAATTAGAGGATGTTTTGGAGGATTGGGAATTATCCATATTAGAAGAAGAAATACAAAAACTGCGTTCACAGAAATCGGAACACCAGATAACAGTGTCGGAGCACGAAGACGATATTGTAAAATGCTGTGAAAAATTTTTGGAGCAATATGGAAGATATTTTACGGAAAAAGAAAAAATATTAGTTTTGGAAGCCTGCCGGAGACATGATTGGGGGAAGGTGAATCTTTTGTTTCAGCGAAAGGTGAATCCGGGACTGAAAAAACAGTTGGCAGATCAATTTACCGGCGAACAGGAAATTCCCCATGGGTTTTTGAGTGGGATGTCCATATCGGAGAGAGAATTTTTAAATTTATCAAGCTTGCTGGAAGAAAAAGACTTTGAGGCATTTATCACTGCCCTGTATTATCATCATACCAGGGATGATATTTTAGATCAAAATAAGATAGAGGATTACTGCAGGAAATTTTATACGAAGCAAATGCAGGAGTATCTGGGAAACGCTGCGTGGGAGCCGTATACTCGTAATGCAGCCAAGCTGTTGTTTCGGAATCATCCAACGGGATTAAACTACATAAAGAAGAAGGACAGGTGGAAGTGGAATCAGTATCTGGTGATTAAGGGGCTGTTAAATAAATTTGATTATACGGTCAGTGCGGGATATGACAGTGCGGAAGAAGATTTGGACCTGGAAGAGAGGGAACTGGTAAAAAATATTTTGGCTAAGTTTCGGGAAAAGAGGCTCGAATTACGTCAGGTACAAGCATATATGCAGAATCATGCGGATGAAAATCTGATCGTGATTGCACCCACCGGTTCCGGAAAAACGGAAGCGGCACTTCTGTGGTTGAACGGAGAGAAAGGATTTTACACATTACCTCTTAAGGTATCGTCTAATGCGATTTATGAGAGAATTAAAGAGGAATACGACTATAAAAATGTGTCTCTGCTGCATTCAGACAGTATGCAGAGATATTTGCAGGAATATGCAGGGACAGATGTGGCGGGATATGAACAATATGAAAGAGCAAAAATCCTTTCGCGGCCGTTGACAGTCTGCACCGTAGATCAGTTGCTGAAATTTGTGTACAAGGCGCCGGGTACGGAAATGTTAGCGGCAACGCTCAAATATTCCAAACTGATCATAGATGAAATCCAGGCATATTCTCCCAGAGTCATTGCGGCTATTATTTATGGATTAAAAACAATTCAAGAGCTTGGCGGGCGATTTGCGATTATGACAGCAACATTTCCACCTGTCTTAAAGCACTTTATGCGGCGTTATGGCCTGAGGGAAGGCGTGCAGTATCAGTTTCGGGATTTTTCGGAAGCCATGGAAAAGCCCCGGCATAAAGTTGCCATACAGGAATCTGATTTTGATATGGATGAAATTATTGCGCAGGGAAGAAAAAAGAAAGTTCTGGTAATTTGTAATACGGTATCGAAGGCTCAGGAGCTTTCCGTCGAAATCGAAAAAAAGCTTGCGTCCACGTATTTACTGCATTCAAGGTATCTCCGCAAGGATAGAGAAATTTTGGAAAAGAAGATTATGGAATTCTCGCATGACAGGGAGGAGAAAGGGGTCTGGATTACCACGCAGATTGTGGAAGCAAGTCTGGATATTGATTTTGATTTATTGTATACGGAAATGTGTACTGCGGACAGTCTCCTGCAACGGATGGGAAGATGTAATCGAAAATGGAGATACATACCGGTAGAAGCGAATGTCATTGTCTATGTCAATTGGAATGGGGTAGGGAAGAAAAGTGTGTATAGTGAGTTCCTTTATCGCCGTTCGTTGGAAAAGTTGGGACAATATGAAGGACAGGCTTTGACGGAGAAAATGAAGACAGATTACATCAATCAAGTCTATGCTACGGAGGAAATAAAGCAAAGCAGTTATTATTCGGAGATTGAGGATTTCCTCAAGCATTTTGATGTTGTCGGCCCATGGGATTACAGCAAGGAGGAAGCAGATACAGAGTTTAGAAATATTCATAGTATTACCATAGTTCCGGATGCTGTTTATCGTGAGAACCAGATTGTTTTTCAAAAGGGGCTGGAATTATGTCAAACGCCACATGTAGGAAAATCCATTCGGAATTTGATTTCTGCAAAGTTAAATGCGTTGACACTAAATATAAACTTATATGGAAAATTTCCGGAAGGAATTGACAGAAGCACAATAGGAGAAAACGGAAATAAGAAATTTTGCGATATTCACAGGGCGTGTCTGGTATATGAGTTTGATCCTGTGACGGCCAAAGGAAGAGGACTTTTGCTAAATACAGTAGAAGATGAAAGCTGTTTTATTTAGTATAAAAAGGAGTTTTATATGGAGCATAGAATCACAGGAGTAATGATTTATTATTATTTTGTATGTAAAAGAAAGCTGTGGTATTTTTGCCATCAAATTAACATGGAGGCAGAGCATGAGAATGTAATGCTGGGGAAAATCCTGGATGAATACAGTTACCAACGAGATGATAAGCATATCAATATTGATAATGTTATAAATATTGATTTTATCAAAGAACATCAGGAATTACACGAGATTAAAAAGAGTAAAGCCGTGGAAGAAGCAGGAATATGGCAGGTAAAGTATTATTTATATTATTTGCAGCAGAGAGGCGTTTATGGATTGAAAGGAAGAATTGATTACCCGATGTTAAAAAAGACGCTGGTTATTGAGCTTACAAAAACGGATGAGGAACAGTTAGAAAAGGTGATAGGTGAAATATTAGAAATTCAAAAGATGAAAACGCCTCCATCCTTGGAAGAAATGAAGCTGTGCAAGAATTGTGCTTATCATGATTTGTGTCTGATATAAGGAGACTACGAATGAAACAGAGTTTTTATGTGTATAACAATGGTGATTTGAAAAGAAAAGATAATACATTGCAGTTTACGTCTTATGAAGGGGAAAAGAGGGATATTCCTATTGAAAGAATTTCGGATATATATGTTATGTCAGAAATGTCTTTTAATACGGCTTTTTTGAGTTACATTTCGCAGTACGGGATACCGATACACTTTTTTAATTATTATAATTTCTATACGGGAAGCTTTTATCCAAAGGAAAGTTTATTGGCGGGTCAATTGTTGGTAAAACAAGTGGCATACTACACTGATTATGAGAAAAGAATGGTGATAGCCCGAAAGTTTATTGAGGCAGCGGCAGACAGTATTTACAGGAATCTGCGTTATTATAATGGGAGAGGAAAAGACGTCAGTAAATTTATGAGGGACATAGATTCTTTGCGGAATGACATCTCAAAAGCTGAGTCGATCGATGAACTGATGGGAGTCGAGGGGAATATTCGTAAAAATTATTATGCGGCATGGAATATTATCATTGAACAGGAAATTCAATTTGAGAAAAGGGTCATGCACCCGCCGGATAATATGATAAATTCTCTTATTTCATTTGTAAATTCCTTGATTTACGCAAAAGCTTTGAGCGAAATTTATCATACACAGTTAAACCCGACTATCAGTTATTTGCATGAACCGGGGGCCAGGAGATATTCGTTGAGCCTGGATATATCTGAGATTTTTAAACCGTTAATAGGAGATAGACTGATATTTTCTTTGCTTAACAGAAAGCAAATTACGGAAGATAGTTTTACAAAAGAATTAAACTTTTTGCATTTGAAGAAAGAAGCATCGAAACTGATTGCGGCTGAGTTTGAGAAGCGGTTGAAGACAACTATTATGCATAAAGAACTGGGAAAACAGGTGTCCTATCAATATTTGATTCGACTGGAAGCATATAAGTTGATAAAACATTTGATTGGAGAGAAAGAATATGAAGGATTTCGTATATGGTGGTAAGTTATGTATGTAGTGTTGGTGTATGATATAAGTCAGACGGAAAACGGGAAAAAGAGATGGAATCATGTGTTTAAAATTTGCAAAAAGTATTTATCACATATACAGAATTCTGTATTTGAAGGTGAAATTTCTAAAGTGCAGTTGGTGAAATTACAGCAGGAATTAAAGGGATATATTGATAAGGACCTGGACTCGGTGATAATATTTAAAAGCAGAAATGAAAAGTGGATGGATAAAGAGTTCTGGGGAAAGGAGGAGGATATGATTGGCTTCTTTTTATGATTGTCGATGTATGATAGTGCAAAAATAGGGGGAGGTCGACAGCGGAGAGGAGGCTGGGGAAATTTGGGAAGTATATTGATTGATGGCAGGTTTTTTGATAAAATTGAAAAAGAAAAAAGAGATAATGTTGTGGGTTGACAGAAATTAGTGGTACAATGCAGGCATAATGCGGGGTATAGAGGAACGGGAATTAATAGTGACATAGTGGAATGTAAAG
>CALWLN010000208.1 GCA_944381535.1 uncultured Lachnospiraceae bacterium | reverse complement strand
AGACGCCTTCTTTAGGAGGCAACCAGTAAAAATGGTACTGCGAGACCCCGCCTCTGGCGGAACCGGTAAAATACCCCGGAGGGGTTAAGTCTAAACCCCCATTTGAAATGGGGGTTGCTAACTTAGAGAGAATAAAAGAAAACAATATGAAAAAGGCTATTACAAAACACACAAAAGCAAAGACAGTTTTACTTGTAAAGTATGCGGCAGATTGGTGGTAGCTGCCGGAGCCGGAAGCGACCATCGGAACCATTGCCCGAATTGCCTTTGCATCGCTGCCGAATATGTGGACATTTAAGTTCCAACCGTGTGGCGGCAGACGATAATCCTATGAAATTAATGTCGATCGCAATGAAACCACTCTCCCAACCGCCATTCCCGTTAGAAAAAATTGAGGAAATGACGGCGCTGATGGGTGGCGATGGGCAAATGTATGAGAAATAGCAAAGTTTATAAGATCAGATAAATATAAGGAGCCGATATAAAAAATGAAGATAGATACAACATTAGAATTTGACAAAGTTAAAGAAAAATGGCTGGCATTGGCCTTGACGGACAGCGCCAGGGAGCAGATTGCGGGCATCACGTATTTTCTGGACGAAAGAGAGCTTCGGAAACAGCTGAAGGACACCACGGACGCCCGGAAGTTTATGGAGCTTTGCGGCGCGCCGCCGCTGGTGTCCGTGGAAGAACCAAAGGAAATTCTGGCCCTGGCGGAGAAGGAAAGCTGTTTAACGCCCTATCAGCTGGAACGGATGGAAGTGTTTGATACGGTACAAAACCGAAAAATCCGCCATGAGATGGATAGAAAGTATACGGAGGAGACGATAACCTATGAAAGGGGAAGTTTCACGAGTAAACATTAACTTGTTTTTTGGAAAATTTCATGATACTCTGGTTTCGTAGCAGAAAAGAATCTTAGAGAGAGAACAGGTTTTGGCTTGAAAGGCGGTATATCTATGGAGACATGGGAGTTTGTGGAGAAATTTGAACAGCCGGGAAGCGAGTACCGGGGAAAACCCTTCTGGTCTTGGAACGGAGAATTGAAGAAGGAAGAGCTTCTGCGACAGATCCATGTGATGAAGGAGATGGGGTTCGGAGGTTATTTCATGCATTCCAGAACCGGACTGATTACGGAATATCTGGGGCAGGAATGGTTTGAATTGATTAACGCCGGAGCGGACGAGGGAGAACGGCTGGGGATGGAGGCGTGGCTCTATGACGAGGATCGCTGGCCCTCCGGAAGCGCGGGCGGTATGGTGACGGAAAACCCGGAATACAGGATGAAGTCACTGGTGGTTTCGGAAATGGCGCCCTCCGTTCTTGCGGAAAGCCCGGACTTGCTTAAAATGCCCGCCGTAATGGCGGGGCAGAAGGTGTCCACCGTTCCTATGGAAGGCTGGGAGTTGATTGCGGTGTTCGCGGCGAAAATAGATGGTATCAATGTCAGCGTTTATGAAAAGGCGGAGCCGGAACATATGGCGGCTGTTTTGGAACGGCTGGCCCGGGAGCATGAAACGGAGCCGGGAGAGTGGAAAATTCTTGTGTTTTCTATTGTGCCAGATGCCTGTAATTCCAACTATAATGGAAATACCTACATTGATACCATGAACCGGGAAGCGGTGGAGCGGTTCATGGAGCTGACCCATGAGCAGTACCGGAAGCATTGCGGAGCGCGGCTCGGAACCTCCATCCGGGGAATTTTTACCGATGAACCCCATCGGGGAAAGGGGATGGGGGATCTTAAGACAGAGAACGGCATCACCACCTGTTCCGTGGCCTGGACCGACGATCTGTTTGAGGAATTTCTCGCTCGGTACGGCTATGATGCCAGAGAGGTGCTGCCGGAGCTTTTTTATCGGCCCGGCGGGGAGAAGCTGGCTCCGGTGAAACACGACTATTTTGATTTGACGGACAATCTGTTCCTGGAGCGGTTTGCCGCTCCCATCAGCCGTTGGTGCAGGGAAAATGGGATGCTGTTTACCGGGCATGTGCTCCATGAGGATTCGCTCACCAGTCAGGCGGCGCCTCATGGCTCTCTTATGCGTTTTTATCCCTATATGGACTATCCTGGGGTGGATGTGTTGGGGCAAAGCAACACCTGTTACTGGACTGTGAAGCAGCTTACTTCCGCCGCCAGGCAGACTGGAAAGAAGTGGCTTTTGTCGGAGCTTTACGGCTGTACCGGATGGGATTTGTCTATGAAGGGCCATAAAGCGGAGGGGGACTGGCAGACGCTTCTGGGTATCAATCTGCGCTGTCCCCATCTGTCCTGGTACACCATGGAGGGGGAGGCCAAGCGGGATTACCCGGCCAGCATTTTACATCAGTCCCCCTGGTATCCTTATTATAATGGTGTGGAGTCGTATTTTGCCCGGTTCGGTGTCCTGATGACCGAGGGAAATCCTTTATGCGACGTGCTGGTATTAAATCCGGTGGAATCGGCCTGGTCCCAGTGTTATCTGGGCTGGGCGGACTGGATTTTTGCCCGGTCGCCGGAGGTGAGAAAGCTGGAGGAGCATTATGAGACGCTGTGCCGGATCCTGCTGGGAAATCAGATTGACTATGACTATGGCGAGGAACAGATGATGGCCTCCATGTATCGCGTTGAGCGTTCGCGGACAGGAGAAGCGCTGCTCCGGGTGGGACAGACCGCTTACCGGGTGGTACTTGTAAGCGGGATGAACACGATCCGCTCCACCACCCTGAACATTTTAAAGGAATTCCTTCAGGCCGGTGGCAAGGTAGTCTTTGCGGGCGCGGCGCCGGAATATATGGACGCGCGGCACAGTGATGAGCCGGTTGCGCTGGCCGGGCAGGCGGTGCGGGTGCCGTTTTCCGAGGAAGCTATTGTAGAGGCTGTCCGCAGGTATTCCGGAATCTACGCAAGCCTGCGGAGAGCGGACGGTACCCCGGAGCGGGAGGTATTCCTGCAAATGCGTGACTACGGTTTTGGCCGGGGTGTGGCGGTGCTCAACACAAACAGGGAAGAGGAAAAGAAGGACCTGTTGCTGTATTGCCGTGCCGGAGCCGCCGGACACTGCCAGTGCTGGGAGATGGAGACGGGCAGCCGCCTGGACGCCGACGGTCTTCTGAGCCGGGAGGGAGACTGTCTTGTGCTTAAGTTCTCCCTTCCGGCCGCCGGGACCAGAGCCTTTGTCCTGACGGAGGAAAAGGAGGAGGGACTAAAGCCCCTTCCCGTGGAAGAAAAAAAACTGGAGGAGATTGCGGTCACCGGCTCCTTCCCCTATTTGTTGTCCGAGGAAAATGTCTGCGTTCTGGATATTGTTCGCTGGCGTTGGGCGGACGGCCCATGGAGCGAGGAGCAGGAAATTTTAAAGGCCGATATGGCTGTCCGGGATTCCCTGGGGCTGGAACACCGGGGCGGGGAAATGCTGCAGCCCTGGTTTGAAAAAAAGAAAGGCCTAGCCTCCTACGGGGAGCTGGAGCTGGAGTACGGATTTTACATTGAGGACTTGCCGGAGGGCAGAGTGATCCTGGCCGGGGAGCGCCCGGAGCGAATGAGCTACGCGGTGAACGGAATCCCGCTGAAGCAGACGGAACCGCCGGAGATTTGGATTGACGACTGCTTTAAGCGGATGGAACTTCCGGCGGGCATTCTGAAGGTGGGATACAACACAATTTCCGTAAAAACGGCCTACACCAATCTCACCAATCCGGAGGCTGTATATTTGCTTGGCAGTTTCGGGGCGCGGATAGATGGCCATCGTTGTTTTCTGACGAAGCCGCCACAGAAGCTGGGATACGGAAATCTCTCCGAGTACGGGCTGCCCTTCTACACAGGTGAAGTAACCTACGTTCTGAATGCCGGGGATTATGAGGCAATCGGCCCCCTTGGGGAAGGAGAGAGGGTGGTGCTCTCACCGGAATCCTTTGCCGGCAGCATGATGAAGGTCCTGGCGGCCGGACAGGAAACGTACCTGTATTGGGAGCCTTTTGAGGCGGATGTGACGGAGGCGGTTGCCCGGGGGGAGGCCATTTGGGTCACCGTGGTGGGCCACCGGCGGAACCTGTTTGGTCCTCTGCACCTGCTGCCAAGGACCGGCAAATCCTATGGCCCGATGCATTATGTGACTACGGGGGAAAATTGGTCGGAGGATTACGCCCTGGTGGATAGCGGGCTTAACGGGATTGTACTAAAGAAGAAACAGGCATAGCTGGAAACAAAGCTGCCGGGATAACGGAGAGTGCTTCGTTATCCTGGCAGCCTTGTGATAGTCTGCTAAACAGTCAAGAGAGCCTTCCTCGTTTTGATAAATGTAGCTCCCCTTCATTTCTGTATCCAAGGGTATGATATAAAGCCTGTGCTTCAAGATTCTTATTTCCGGTGAGAAGTTCAAATTTGTGAAGGGAATAATTTTGCTTACAGTATGTTTCAGCAAATAATATCATCTCACTTGCGATTTTCCTTCTTCTGTATTCTGGCAGCACAAACACTTCTGTGATTTCAGGCATATAATCGTTATAGCAAAAGGATTTTTTCATCTGAACGCAGACAAATCCTACAAGAATACTTTCTTCTTCTGCCACCACGACAATTTCCTGATGATTTTTGGAAAGAGATTCTTTGATGTTGTCCAGTGTAGTCTCATCCTTGCCATTAAATTTTTCGTTTAAGAGATATAGTTGTTCAGAATCCTGTGGCGTTGCTAATCTTATTTGCATAGGACATCTCCAATTTCAATCAATAATTTTAAACGGGAATTTCTATTCCTGTTTTTCTCAAAACTTTATCTAAAGTGGAATGACTGCTATTGACTTCTGCCAACAATGCTTCGTAAAAATTCTGCGCAGTTTGCTTTCTTTGATATGCAATTTCTTTTCCCCTCTTAGTATATAATCTTTCACACAATTTTTAAAGCTTGTATTTGTATTCCTTAAAAAAGGAATCACAAGTGTCCAGAATTCAAAAGAATTCTTGTCAAAAGAAAATTTTTGTGATACAATTTCCGTGTCAGTTGCTCATCGGCAGCGGAGAAAAATCGAATCGTCAATTATACGGCAAAGCTTTGCCGTATCGAAGTTCGCAGTTTTCGCGTTATTTTCAAATTTAATTAAAAGATATTGAAGAACAGGATGGGAATACGGTATAATGTTGGCAGAGAAATATGCGAAGGCCAAATACCGGCATTCCCCAAACAGGAAGAAGGAGGAATGTCGGACATGGGAAGAATCATATTGCCGAAAGAAGACGAGGCAATAAAGAATCTGATGGACAACGAGGTGGTCCGTAAGCACTTTATCAGTGTGGTGACAGGAATTCAGGTGGAGGAAATCCGCTCGGTACGGCTGATGAACACCTTTCTTAGAAGGCGCTACCGGAAGCAGAAGTTGGGAATCGTGGATGTGCTTGTGGAGCTAAATGATGATACGAGCATCAATATTGAAATGCAGCTTGTCCGCTATGCGGGTTGGGACCGCAGATGTTTGTTTTACCTGGCGAAAATGTATGTGGAGGACCTGCGCCAGGGAGAGGACTATGGCAAGCTGAAGCGCTGTATCAATATCAGCATACTGGATTTCAATTTGACGAAGGATGAAGAGAACCACAAGGTTTGACCCGGGATTATTAGAGGCAATCAGAGAGGTAAAGGTTATGAGTTTAAGCAGACGGTTCCGGCTGCGTTACGAGGCACGGTTAAAAGAAAAGCGAGATCAGATGGCCAGGGAAGAGTATGTTTGGCAGGAGGGAAAAGAAGAAGGAATCGTGCTTGGAAAGAAAGTAGGGATCTCCCTGGGCAGGGAGAGAAAGCTGATGGAGCAGATTCAAAAGAAGCTTGCCAAGGGCCAGTCTGTGGAGGAGATAGCGGAGGCGTTAGAGGAAACGCCGGAGCATGTGAAGGAGCTTGTAAGAACACTACTCGGAAGGAAGGATAATCAATGAAATTAGGAATCACCATGGAGGGCGGCGCCAGCAGAACCGTATTCAGCTGCGGCGTCACCGACGCGTTTTTAGAAGAAAATATCATGCCGGACTATTTCATCGGCGTCTCCGCCGGAATTGCCTACGGCATTTCCTACCTGTCAAAGCAGAAGGGCAGGAATCTTGAATTGATACAAAAATACATGCCGGACAAGCGCTACATGGGGGCCCGGCATTTGCTGAACCGGAAGAACCGGAGCTTTTACAACATCTCCTTTGTGTTCGACGAGATTCCAAATAAACTGCTTCCCTTTGATTATGATGAATTTGAGCGCTTTCCCGGAAAGGTGGTGGCTGTGGTCACCAACATTCACACCGGGAAGGCGGAATATCTGGAGGTGCCAAGGCGGGATTTGAAGTCGGAGGTGATCGTGGCAAGCTGCGCTCTGCCCATTCTTTTCCAACCGGTAAAGATAGGAAACCGCTATTATCTGGACGGCGGGCTTACGGATTCCGTGCCCTACAAGCAGGCCATGAAGGAGGGGTGTGACAAGAATATCGTCATTCTCACCCGGGAGCGGGACTATGTGAAGAAGCAGGAGCGGGGCGGCGAGCTTTCCGGAAGACTTTACCGGAAATATCCCAAGGTGGGAGAGGCCCTTAAGAACCGGCCGGAGAACTACAACCGCTGCAGGAAGGAGCTGTATGAGGCGGAGAAGCGGGGAGAGGTATTTGTCATTGCGCCAAAGACTACTCTGGGCGTGGGCAGAACAGAGTCCCGGGCGGACAGGCTGACGGCTCTTTATGAAGAAGGCTACCGTCAGGCAAAGGAGCGGATGGCAGACCTGAAAAAATATTTGGAGGATACCCATTGAGATTCTTTCATATCTCCGATTTGCATATCGGAAAACAGCTTCGTTATTATAGTCTTGCCGGGAATCAGCGGGCCGTTCTGAAACAGATCGTGGAGCGGGTGGAAGAATACCGGCCGGACGCTATTCTGATCTGCGGCGATATTTTTGACAAATCCAGTCCCTCCGGGGAGGCGTACACTATTTTTGATGGGTTTTTAAATGATCTGGCAGGTCTGAATCCCCGGATACCGGTGCTGATGATCGCAGGCAACCATGACAGCCCCCAGCGGCTGGCTTATGCCAGGACCTTTCTGGAGCGGAACCAGATTTACCTGTCAGTGCTGCCGCCTCAGGGACCTGGGGAGCATATAAAGAAGGTGACGTTGACGGATGAATGGGGCAGTGTAGATTTTTACCTGCTTCCTTTTTTAAAGCCCGGCTATGTGCGCCACCTGTTTGAGGAAGGGCGGATTACGGATTACCAGAGCGCGGTGGAGGCAATTTTGGCCCGGGACGGTCTGGACAGGGAGCTGCCCGGGCGGAACGTCCTGCTCTCTCATCAGTTTTATGTAAACGGCGGCAGGCAGCCGGAACTTTGTGATTCCGAGCAGCGGGGCATTCAGGTGGGCGGAATAGACAGCGTGGATGTATCTTTGGTGGAGCATTTTGACTATGTGGCTCTGGGGCATATTCATGGTCCCCAGAAGGTAAAGGATTCCCACATCCGCTATTGCGGCACGCCGTTAAAATATTCTGTCAGCGAGGAGCACCATGAAAAATCCATCACCATGGTGACTTTAAAGGAAAAGGGAACCGCCCCTGAGATTGAGACCATACCTCTGATTCCGATACAGGAGGTTCGCCGGGAAAGGGGGCTGCTGTCTGAGATTTTAAAGCGGGCCACTCCGGAGAACTGCCACGATTTCCTCTCTGTCACCATCACCGACGAGAAGGAGCCCTATCATCCCATGGAGCAGCTGGAGGAAAAATACGATTTCATTCTGGAGCTTAAGGTGGACAATCAGCGGACCAGAGCCCTTTCGGAATTTTCCGGGACGGAGGAAGAAATCCGAAGCCCCATGGAGGTGTTTGCCGCCTTTTATCAGGAAATGCGGGGGCAGCCCATGAGCCCGGAGGAGGAAGCCTGGATGGAGAAACTGCTGAATGCGGAGGAAGAAGATAACCGGATGCCAGTTTCCTGGGAGGTGGAGAAATGAAGCCTGTAAAACTTGTTATGTCCGCCTTTGGTTCCTACGGCGGTCTTTGCGAGATTGATTTTACATATGTAAACCGGGGAATTTTTCTCATCACCGGGGATACCGGGGCGGGAAAGACTACGGTGTTTGACGCCATCACCTACGCCCTCTTTGACGAGACCAGCGGCGGAAAGCGGGAAGGGGACATGATGCGCAGCCAATTTGCGGGGGAGGAGGTTCCCACCTATGTGGAACTGACCTTTTCCTACGGGGGACAGCAGTATACCGTGCGGCGAGGTCCCAGCTATCAGCGCTTAAGCAAGCGGAAAAACAAGGACGGGGAATATACCTACACAACGGAGGCTGCGGCGGTGGAGCTGACCCTGCCGGACGGCACGGTATTTCCGGGAAAAAGCAGGGAGACCAACGAGAAGATCAAGGAGATCCTGGGGGTGGATGTGAACCAGTTTACCCAGATTTCCATGATTGCCCAGGGAGATTTTCTGAAACTTCTCCATGCGCCCTCCAGGGAACGGAAGGAAATTTTTGCCCGGATTTTTGATACAAAGGTGTATTGGCAGATACAGAACCGGTTGAAGGAACAGAGCAAGGAATTGTATGTTAGTCTTGGGGACAACCTCATGCTCATGAACCACGAGCTGAAGGGCGTGGTCTGCCCGGAGGAAATTTGGCCGGAGAAGGGGAAGTCCCGAGAAGAAGACGGGGAAATTACCCCTCAGGAGATGGCCGGATGGAAGGAGGCCTGGCAGGAGGCTGTCGGCCGGGTGGAGACCGGGAAGGAGGAAATTTTCGGGCTGCTTCGTCAGATGGAGGCCTTTCTGGAAGAACAGGAAGAAACGTTGAAGGAGCAGGAGGCCAGGGTCACGGAGGAACAGGACCGGGTGAAGGTCGCCCTGTCCCGGGCAAAGGAAATCAACGGACAGTTCCAGCAGCTTGCGGAGACAAAGGCTTCCATCGAGACCATAGAGCAGAAGCGGAGAGACCTTATCAAAAAGCTTGAGGAATGGAACGGTTATCAGGAGCAGCTCCTTTCGGCCGGGCGCATACGGCTTCCCCAGCTGGAGCAGGAACTTGCCCAGGCCCAGAATCTGGCGCCCAAATATGATACCTACGAGCAGCGGAAGGCCCGGACCGGACAATTGGAGAAGGCAAAAATCCAGGCTGCCAGGGATCTGGCCCGGCAGCAGCGGCAGGAGGCGGAGTTAAAAAAGCAGGTGGAGGACCTTAAGGCCAGCCAGAAGGAACTGCAGCCCCAGCTGGAACAGCTTCCCCTGCTCCTTGCGCAGGAAAAGGACGTCCGGCAGCGGGAGGTGGAACTTCTGGAACTGCGGGACCGGGGAGAGGCCATCGGGCAAAAGAGACGGGAGATTCAGACCCTGCGGCATCAGGTGGCGGAGGCTTTGACGCGGTTTGAGGAGCAAAGCCGGGAATATGAGAGGCAGAACCGCCGCTTTATCGAGGCCCAGGCGGGACTTATGGCCAGCGGACTTGCGGAGGGAAGCCCCTGCCCGGTCTGTGGTTCGCTGCGCCATCCCAGGAAGGCGGAGCTGTCTGGGGAGGCCGTGACCCAGAGCCAGGTGGAAGAGGCCCGGGAAATCCGGGACCAGGCCCAGGCGGCTCTGGACAAAGAGCGGGAACGGTTTCAAAAGCAAAACAGCCGGCTGGAGGGAGAAATCCAGGTGTTTTTAAGTAATGGGAAACGGCTGTTCGGGGAGAGTTTCCTGCGGGAGCAGCCGGGGGCTTTTGTACCGCAGAAGTTTTTGGAGCAGGCTGTTTTGGAGTGCAGGCAGCAGTTGGAAAAGCTGTCGGCCCGGCGGGAAACGCTGGAGCAAGGCCAGCGGCAATATGAAACCCAGGCCCGGCAGCTGGAGCAGGCAGAGCAGCGCTACGCCGAAATTTTACAGCAGAAGGAAACGCTCAGCGCCAGGAGCTACGAAGAAGCTCTGGCTTATGAGAAGGCCCTGCAATCCTTAAAGGAGCTGGAGGAAACTCTGACCTACCCATCCCGGGAGGCCCTCAGGGAGGTGATCGATAAGCTTCAGAAAGAAAAAAGCCAGTTTGAGGAAAAACAGGGCCGGGTGCAGGAGACCATCCGGACCCTGCGCCAGCAGATGGACAAGGGCGACGGGGCGCTGGAGGAACAGAAGAAGAATCTTGCGGAACTGGAAAAAAGCCTGGCGGGAAAAGAGCCCGTGGATACGGCTCTGCTGCGGCAGCAGGAGCAGAAGGGCCGGGAGGAATTAAGCGCCCTTCAGGAGCAAAAACTCTCCCTGCTTTCCGTCAAAACCGGTAACAGCCGGGCGGCCGCAAAGCTTGCGGACCTCTACCGGGAACGGGAAAGCTTAAAGAAAACCTATGAGATTGTAGAGACCTTGTCCCGGACTGCCAACGGTAATCTCTTAAAGCAGGCCCATCTGGACCTACAGACCTATGTGCAGCGCCGGTATTTTCAGCGGATTATTGGGGAAGCTAATCGCAGGCTGGTGAAAATGAGCGGGGGACGGTTTCTGCTTCAGTGCCGGGATCTTGCTCAGCTGGCAAAACAGGGAGAGGCCGGGCTGGACCTGGATGTGTATGATCTGGTGACGGATAAGGCGCGGGATGTAAAGACACTGTCCGGCGGAGAGTCTTTTCTGGCAGCCCTGTCCATGGCCCTTGGCATGGCGGATGTGATCCGCAAATCCGCAGGCCGGGTGCGTTTGGACACCATGTTTATCGACGAGGGCTTCGGCTCTCTGGACGAGGAGTCCCGGGAGAACGCCATCCGCATTTTACAGGAGCTGGCGGGGGAGACCAGGCTGGTGGGAATTATTTCCCATGTTACGGAGATGAAGGAGCAGATGGATGTGAAGCTTGTCATAACAAAAAATGACAAGGGAAGTCATGCCGCATGGCAGACGGAAGGATGAGGAATGTGATGGAGCTTTATTTTGTGCGTCATGGGAAAACAGCGGGAAACAGGGATGGGCGTTACGTGGGCCGCACCGACGAGCCGCTGCTGCCCGAAAGCCTGGAATACCTGGCCGGGACGCGTATGCCCGCCGTGGAGCTGGTGGTATCAAGCCCCATGCTTCGCTGCCGGCAGACGGCCCAAGCTCTGTATCCGGATGTTCCCCTTCGGATAGAGGAGGACCTTCGGGAGATGGATTTCGGAGCCTTTGAATATAAGAATTATGCGGAGCTGAACGGCAATCCCGCGTATCAGGCCTTTATCGACAGCGGCGGAACTTATGATTTTCCGGGTGGAGAGCCCGTCAGGGCATTTAAGGAGCGGTGCCGGCGGGGATTTTTAAGAGCGGTGTGGGAGGCAGAGACCATAGGAATCCGGGCGATGGCCTTATGTGTCCACGGTGGCACCATTATGGCCATTCTGGAGGCATTCGGGGAGCCTCAAAGGGGATATTTTGACTGGCAGATAAAGAACGGGGAGTGTATTCAAGGGCAATGGACCGGGGACGGAAAAATTTATATCGAAAATAAATAAAAACTTAAACTTTTTGTAACAACATTTTTCTTTATTTCCGCGTCTAACATGATAGAATAAAAAAGAAAGGAAAGCAAGGGAGCGGAGAAAGTGAGCTCTTTGTTGTTATAGAAGGGATACGAAAGATGTTATTTTCCAGTGAAGAATTTATTTTTCTGTTTTTACCTATATTTTTGCTGATATATTTTCTGACGCCGGCCAGGTTCCGAAATCTGGTGTTGCTTCTGGGCAGTCTGTGGTTTTATTTTACCGGGGAGAAGAGATGGTTTTTCCTGATCATACTTTCCCTGGTGCTGCACTATGTACTTACAAGCCTCATGCAGGGGAGGCGCGACAGCGTCCGGCGGGGATTGCTGGCCTGTATGCTGGTGTATGATTTTTCCACTCTGTTCTTTTTTAAATATGTCAATATGATATTTCCGGAGTGGGAGGTATCACTGCCCCTGGGTATCAGCTTTTACACCTTCCAGATTGCGGCCTATGCCATAGACGTTTACCGGAGACCGGAGGAATATACCGGGAACTTTATCAACCTGGGCGCTTTCCTGACCATGTTTCCCAAGCTGATTTCGGGTCCCATAGTGCCCTTCAAGGATATGAGACGTCAGCTGAAACGGCGGAAGGTCAATCTGGAGGGACTGGAGGAGGGGCTTAAGGTCTTTACTCTGGGTCTGGCCTATAAAATGCTGATTGCCAATATTCTGGGCAATCTCTGGCATGAGATTGAGGTGGTGGGAATCGAGAGTATTTCCATGCCCATGGCCTGGATGGGAGCCATTGCCTTTTCCCTTCAGCTCTACTTTGATTTCAACGGCTATTCCCTGATGGCCATCGGGGTTGGCCGGATGCTGGGGTTCAACCTTCCCCGGAATTTCAGGCAGCCTTACCTGGCCACCAGCGTGACGGATTTCTGGAGACGGTGGCATATTACTTTGAGTTCCTGGTTTCGTGATTATCTGTACATTCCTCTGGGCGGAAACCGGAAGGGAACGGCCCGGACGATTTTGAATCTGCTGGTGGTGTGGATTTTCACGGGGATGTGGCATGGATCCACCGGAAACTTTCTCCTCTGGGGTATTTACTATTTTGTGTTCCTAATTATTGAGAAATTTATCATGGGCCGTTTCTGGGAGAAACACAAGGGATTGGGCCGGATATACACCCTGCTGATCGTAGTGGTGGGCTGGGTCATCTTCAACGTGGAGAGCCTAAGCGGCATTGGTATCTATCTGAAAAAAATGTTTGCGCCGGGGATGGCCTATCTGAACAGCAATCCTGCGGTGACCCTGGACGCTTTGAAGCGGTATGGAATTTTCTTCCTGATCGCGGCGGTCTGCTCCACCTGCTTCATTGAAAATATTTATCGGAAATACAATAAGCGCCTTTGGCTGAAGCTGGTGCTTCTGGCGCTGTTCTGGATTTGCGTGTACCGGATGGCGACGGCGGCCAGCAATCCCTTCCTGTACTTTGGATTTTAGGAGGACTGAAGATGAAAATGAAATGGATGAAAAAATATTCCTTTTTCCTGATGATTTTAGTCACGGGAATGGTATACGGAACTGTAAAAATTGTCCGGGCGGCCGGGGAATATCAGGATAAAGAGGCCCAGGAACAGATGACAGAAGAACCGAATACGGATACGGATGGCTCGTTGGCGGAGCAGGAAGGTCAGTCGGACGGAACTCAGCAGGGGGATGAAACCCAGTCGGGAAACGAGACCCAGCAGGGGAATGGAACCCAGTCGGGAGACGGAACGCAGCAGCCGGACGGAACGCAGTCGGGAGACGGAACACAGCCGGGAGACGGAACACAGCAACCGGACGGAACGCAGTCGGGAAATGGGACGCAGCCGGGAGACGGAACCCAGTCCGGGGACGGCACCCAGTCCAAGAAAGAGTTCCGCCGGGTAGAGATGGATTACCTGAAAGACGCGCTCTTTATCGGGGATTCACGCACCAGTATTTTGCAGGACTATGCAGGATGGGAAGGAACGGAATACTTCGTGAAGAACGGTATTATGATCTGGGATGTCTGGGACCAGGAGATAGACGGCAGGACTCTGGAGCAGATGCTGACGGAAAAACAATATGGTAAGGTCTATATTATGCTGGGGATCAACGAGCTGGATGTGGGGACGCCAGTGACCTACGGGGAGCAGTTTAAAAGTTCGGTGGACAGGATCCGTGAGCTTCAGCCAAATGCCATTATTTTCGTGCAGGCGATCATTCACGTGACCGATGCCAAAGACGCGGAGGGCACTTACATTAACAATGAGAGAATCAATGCCAGAAATGAGGAGCTTAAGAAGCTGGCGGACAATGAAACCGTCTTCTATATAGACGCCAACGAGGTGATGGACGATCCGGCCACCGGAAAGCTGAATCCGGCCCTGACCGGAGACGGCGTACACATTCAGGCAAAGAATATTCCCCTTTGGCGGGAATTTCTGCTGGACCACGGGATTTAGTAAACAGGAGGAAATGAGAAAATGAAGATTGTATTTCTGGACGCAAAAACCATTGGGGAAGATATTGACTTAAGCGGTTTCGAACGGTTTGGAGAAGTGGTAAAGTATGGATTTTCCGCGCCGGAAGAGGTCGGAGAGCGGGCGAAAGACGCTGATATTGCTATTTTAAATAAGGTGCCCGTCAATGAGAAGACTGTTGGGGAAGCCAAAAAGCTGAAGCTGGTCTGTGTAGCGGCTACCGGCACAGACAATCTGGATAAGGAGTATCTGAAAGAGCGGGGAATCGCCTGGCGCAATGTGGCCGGCTACTCCACACAGACCGTGGCTCAGCACACCTTTGCTCTGTTGTTCTACCTGGTGGAAAAGCTTCGCTACTATGATGATTATGTGAAAAGTGAGCGGTATGTGGGCGACGTCATGTTCACGCATTTTGACAATGTGTTCCACGATATCAGCGGGAAGACATGGGGAATCATCGGCATGGGAGCCATCGGCAGACGGGTGGCGGAGCTTGCCCGGTTATTCGGCTGCCGTGTGATATACTACTCCACCTCCGGGCAGAATAACCAGGAGGGATACGAGCGGGTGGATTTTGATACGCTGCTTTGTCAATCGGATATCGTGTCCGTCCATGCGCCTTTGAACGACAATACCAGAGGCCTGATGAATAAGGAGGCCTTTGAGAAGATGAAGCGGGAGGCGATTTTCCTGAATCTCGGCAGAGGTCCTATTGTGGTGGAGGCGGATCTGGCAGAGGCTTTGGAGAAGGGCCTCATTGGAGCGGCTGGTCTGGATGTGCTGGCAAAGGAGCCCATGAGCGAGGACAATCCGTTAAGAAAGATTAAGGACAGCGACAGGCTTATCATTACGCCTCACATTGGTTGGGCCAGCAAGGAAGCGCGGGTACGGCTGATGAAGATCATCGAGGGCCAGGTGGAGGAGTTCCTGGCCGGAGGAGAAAATAGAGAACGAAGAAGCTGAGGACCAGGAGCAGGAAAGAGTTCTGGGCCTGGAAAAATAATGAAGTTCCGGAGGGTCAGGAGCCGGAATACGAACTGACCCTTACCAACCGTGAGGCGCGAATTATGTTCCAAAATATGGTGAGGGGCTGGTTTGTGGAAGCGGAGGATGAAGAAACGCTTCGGGACACTGTGCGGGCTGCGCTGAAACAGATTGAGGAAAAGTGTTATGCTTCGGTACTGACAGAAAAGGGCGTGAAAAATATCCGAAAATATGGCTTTGCGGTCTTGCAATATCCATCCCATTTATTGTAGTCCAATCCTCCGAAGTACGTCTTTATCCAAATCCGGAAAAGGCACCACAGCAGCGGGGACAGGGCTATGTACGCCGATGATTTTCTCCATCCAGACCATATCGTACCATCGGCCAAATTTGTATCCGCATTTCTGAAACGTTCCAACCAGGCGGTAACCCAGATGCGCATGGAACTGCGCGCTGTTCTTTGTCAGATATTGGTCTTCTGCTTCCGGGTAGCCGATACAGGCATATAAATTAGTGATATTCTGCGCTCTGCAGATATCCTCTATGGCACCGTACAGCTTTCGTCCCAATCCCATTTTTCGTTTGTCTTCCTTCAGATAAATCGTGGTCTCAGCGGCCCAATCATAGGCGGCGCGGCCTACAAACGCGCCGGTATAAGCGTAACCGGAGAGCGCGCCGTCTACCTCTGCCACGACATAGGGATATTTTTTTAAGGTCTTTGCCATTCTGGCGGTAAATTCATCAAGACTTGGCACCTTATACTCAAAGGAGATTGCGGTTTTCTCCACATAAGGCCTGTAGATTTCCAGCAGATTTGCTGCGTCATCTGTGGTGGCGACACGAATTCTTACATGATTATCCAATGCTTATCCTCCTTTGCGCGAAATCATATTTCTGAAAAATGCATTTCCGGTTTCAAAATTTTTCCTATTCCCCCGTCACCTCCGGGTCCAACCCGGAGTGGTAGGATACGCTTCCCAGAAAATCCAGAATATGCGCAAGTCGAAGCTTTGCGGCCTCCGAGTGGCGTCTGGTCAGGAACAGCTGGTAAATCCGGGGAAGCAGCTGCAGATACTCCTGTTGGGTCTCCTCCATCAAGTCAAAGAAGGAGGCTCTGGAGGCAATGGTTTTATCCCATGGATTGCGCCATTCCCGGTGGAGGATGTTTAAGGGATCCACATAGAACCGCAGGTGATCGCTGGGCATCAGAGCGGAAATACTCGTATGCCCTACGGTGAGGCCTTCAATCTTCCGGGTCAGTACTTTTCTCTGGCCATGAGAATTGTGAAGGAGCTTAAGACCGGTCTGCATGGAGCGGATGGCCAGCCGCATGGCGGTGTAGGTTACCTTAAGCTCCGGGTAAGTCATGGAGTAGACGTAGTACAGGACGGTGGCTATGGCGCGAAGCTCCAGCCGGGTCAGCATGATGGTAGATTCCTGACGGAAGGCAGAGGGCAGCTTGTGCTTATAAAATCCAAGCAGCTCCGTGTCAATGTCTATCTCCAGGTTCATGTGATGACCGTAATACTCCGAACTGCGGCCTTTGTAATGGGTGCGGTAATAGATGTAGGGATGGCATTTGCGGTCCAACAGATAATGGCCCACAAAGCCCATGATGTAAGCCTGGGCAATGCGGGCTTCCTCCCTGTCAGGAAACAGGTTCTGGCTCTCCAGCAGATAGGAGAGAAATGTTCCGGTGTTCTTGATATGGGCTATGGAGCCGATGTTATTCTCGTGGACAACATAGGAGGGCAGATAGTAAAAAAAGATATCCGGTCCCTGCAGTCCCAGGCTGTAGGCTGCATGGTGGTCAAAAATGATTTTTTTTAAGGAATCATTTTTTAATTCTTTATAGGTGTTGATGCCAAACAAATAATGAGTCGTAAATCCAGGCATGTCCAGGGTCCTTTCTGATAAAAATGTATATGTGTGGGCTGAAAATACCCCTCAGTTCGCGGAGATGAAAATTATCAACCCGTATTTTATAGTATACCAAAAATAAAGGGAAATGTAATCGTTTATAATCATTTTCCTATTGAAATTTCAAAACAAATAGTATATAATGTAAAAAAAATAAGAACGCAGTTCAATAATACAGAACAGAGAAAACAAAGGAGAAGAAAATGAAACTGGTAACCTTCCGGGAAAAGGGAAAACAAGAACAGATGGTCGGAATCATGAAGGAGGATGCTCATGGAATACTCCCCATAAAAAAGTGCGGATTACCCTATTCTTCCATGCAGGAGCTCATAGAAAATATCAATCCTACGGAGTGGGAACAGCTGAAGCGCGAGGCTGCGAAGCAGGAGCCGCCTTATCAGATGGAAGATATCGTGCTGCTGGCTCCAATCCCTAAGCCAGCCCAGGATATCATCTGCCTGGGTGTAAATTATCGCGCCCACGCCAAAGAGGCGGAAGAATTCATGCATATGGAATTTGACCAGGCCGCAGAGAAGTCCGACAACTCCCAGGCCATATATCCGGTCTACTTCTCTAAGAGAGTCAACGCCGCAACGGCCGCCGGTCAGGAGATTCCAAACTATTCCGGGTTGGTGGATGGGCTTGACTATGAGGTGGAACTGGCAGCCATCATCGGGAAGGATGCGAAGAATGTGCCAAAGGGCAGCGGCAAGGATTACATATTTGGATATACCATTATGAATGATATGAGTGCCAGAAATCTACAGACCAGGCATACGCAGTGGTATTTCGGAAAAAGTCTGGATGGCTTCACTCCCATGGGCCCCTGTATTGTGACGGCGGATGAGTTTTCCTGGCCTGTGAGGCTTAAAATTGAAAGTTATGTAAATGGAGAACTTCGTCAATCCAGCAATACGGACCACATGATTTTTGATTTGGATTATGTGATTTCGGATCTAAGTCGTGGGATGACACTAAAGGCCGGGACCATTATCGCCATGGGAACGCCGGAAGGAGTGGGAATGGGCTTTCAGCCACCCCGGTTCCTGCATCCGGGGGATGTGATTACCTGTGAAATAGAAGGAATCGGAACCCTGGAGAACCGCGTTTCTGCCCGGCAGGATGGTGAGAATCAATGAGAGAACAGGGAGTGATTATCCAGTCCGTGGACCGGGCCATTCAAATTGTAGATCTGTTTACCGGGGACTTGACGGAATTGGGAATTACCGAGATCGCCCAAATGATGAACCTGGGGAAAAGCACTGTTTACGGGCTGGTGAATACGCTGCTGGCGGCAGGATATCTGGAACAAAATCCGGAAAATAAAAAATATCATTTGGGGCTTAAGCTCTTTGAACTGGGAAGTATTGTACAGGAGCGGATGAATATTCGGGAAATCGCCCTTCCTTATCTGAAAAAAATATCAAAGGAATTTGGAATGACGGTACATATGGGATTATATCAGGATTGGGAGGTAATCTACATCGATAAGGTGGATGCGCCCAATACTCGTATCGTGTATTCCCAGGTGGGGAAGCGCGCTCCTATGTACTGTACCGGAATCGGAAAAGCCGTTTTGGCGAATTTAAAGGCTGCGGATATCCAATACATATTGCGCACCCAGTCCAGAGAAAAGCTGACACCGCATACGAGGATAGAGGATGGGCAGATTTTACAGGAGCTGGAAGAAATTCGTAAAAAAGGATATTCGGTAGACAATGAAGAAGTGGAAATCGGTCTTAAGTGCGTGGCAGTTCCCATATTTGATTATCGGAAGAATCCGGTGGCGGCCATCAGCATTTCAAGCACTGCCGCGGTGATGGAGAGAATGAATATAGAAGAGGCAGCGTCCAAGCTGAAAAGAAATGCCATGGAGATATCCAGGAAACTGGGTTTTCGTTGACAAAGAGAAAGGACTATGTCCTTTTCTTTTAAAATAAAATAAGAACAATGTTCAATAATAACGAACAAGAAAGGAGGAAACATGATACTGACAGTAACCTTGAATGCGGCAATCGATAAGCGCTATGAGGTGGAAAACTTGCGGGTGGGTCAGGTGAACCGTGTGAAGAAGACGGCTTATACCGCCGGCGGAAAAGGGCTGAATGTGGCAAGAATTATTTCCCAGGCCGATGAAAAGGCGGTGGCCACCGGCTTTGCTGGGGGCTACACCGGGATGCTGATTCAAGCTTTGGCCAAGAAGGAAGGAATCACGGCGGATTTTGTCTCGATACCGGAAGAGAGCCGTACCTGTATCAATATTTTCGATACGGTTGCCGGAAGCCAGACGGAATTTCTGGAGGAGGGCCCGGCCATATCCCAAGAGAGCGTAGCCAGAATGAAAGAGAAGTACGAGGCTCTGCTGACAGAGGCGGAGGTGGTAACCATATCCGGAAGCGTACCCCGGGGAATCGATGCGGATATGTATCGCTATATGATGGAAAAAGCCGCGGAAAAGGAAGTTCCGGTGCTGCTGGATACCAGTGGGAGTCTGCTTAAGGAATCCGTTCAGGCAAAGCCCCTGCTGATCAAACCCAATCAGGATGAAATTTTTCAGCTTACCGGCATGAAAATGGAGCGGGAGGAAGACCTTCTGGAGGCCGGAACGCAACTTGTGAATCAAGGCATTCGATATGTGGTAATTTCCTTAGGAGGCGATGGGGCCTTGCTGTTCTCGGAAAATGGCATATGGAAAAGCGTTATTCCCAAGGTAGAGACCGTTAATACGGTGGGCTGCGGGGACGCCATGCTGGCGGGGCTGGCTATGGCCATCCGCCGGGGGCTTAAGGAAGAAGAAATGCTGCATTCCGCCGGGGCCATTGCCACGGCCAGCGCTCTGTGCCGGGAAACGGGATATTTCAGGAAGGCGGATTATAAAGCTATTTATCCGCAAGTGCAAGTGAAAAGAAGGAGGTAAGAACATGCAGAAAGTAAAGGTTGCGATTATAGGCCCGGGCAATATCGGGTCGGATCTGATGTACAAGGTCATGCGGAGCGATACCCTTCAGATGGCCTACATGGTAGGAATTGTGGAATCGGAGGGGATTCGCCGAGCCAAGGATTTGGGATTTCCGGTGACAATCAACGGAATCCAGGATATTTTGGGAGAGGAGGATATTAAAATCGTTTTTGATGCCACAGGGGCTAAGGCTCATTTGACTCATGCGCCTCTTTTGAAAGAGGCGGGGAAAATCGCCATTGATATGACGCCCGCTGCGGTGGGGCCCTACGTGGTTCCCTGTGTAAACCTAGGAAAACTTTCCAATGAGATGAATTTTAATATGGTAACCTGCGGTGGGCAGGCCACTGTGCCCATTGCCTATGCCATCAATGAGGCGGCGGACAGCTCCTATACGGAGATTGTCTCCTGTATCTCCTCCAAGAGCGCGGGCCCGGGAACCAGAGCCAACATTGACGAATTTACGGAGACCACTTCGAAAGCGCTGGAGGTGGTTGGCGGCGCGGATAAGGGCAAAGCCATTATCATTTTGAATCCGGCGGAGCCGCCGATTTTCATGACCAACACTATTTATTCCATTGTGAAGCACCCGGACGAGAAGAAGATTACGGAATCGGTAAACCGGATCGTGAAGGAGATTCAGAAATATGTGCCCGGATACCGGCTGCGCACGCCTCCCATTTTGGATGGGGACAAGGTGACCGTGATTGTGGAAGTGGAGGGGGCGGGAGATTTCCTGCCGAAATATTCCGGCAATCTGGATATTATCAATGCGGCAGCCGTAGAAGTAGCGGAAAAAATCGCGCGTGAGCGTTTTGGGGAGGGATTGGCATGAACCGGAAAGTAAATATTGTTGACACTACCATGCGTGATGGCAGCCA
Source organism: uncultured Lachnospiraceae bacterium (assembly GCA_944381535.1). Taxonomy (GTDB): domain Bacteria; phylum Bacillota; class Clostridia; order Lachnospirales; family Lachnospiraceae; genus 14-2. Next base: position 27,665 of record CALWLN010000208.1, on the reverse strand, counting down.
TGCTGTCAGCCACAGCTATACCAAGGAACAGGTAAGAAACATTGCGAAGGGACTGGACGAAGCTGGGGTATCCATTATTGAAATCAGCCACGGCGACGGTCTGGCTGGCTCGTCCATTAACTATGGATTCTCGAAAGTGCGGGATATTGAGTTGATCAAGGAGGCCTCCGGGGTCATCCGTCACGCAAAGCTGGGAGCTCTGCTGCTGCCTGGCATCGGCACGATCACCGATTTGAAGGAGGCCCATGAGAACGGGGTACAGGCCGTGCGGATCGCTACTCATGTGACGGAGGCAGATGTCTCCATCCAGCATATCAAGGCTGCCAAGGAGATGGGGCTGTTTGTGGCCGGATTTTTGATGATGGTACATATGGCCTCCCCGGAGAAAATATTGGAGCAGGCCAGAATCTTTGAGGAGTGCGGCGTGGATTATATTAATCTGGCGGATTCTGCCGGGCATCTTCTGCCGGATGAGGTACGGGCCAGAGTCAACATGCTGAAGGAGCATCTCCATACTCCCGTGGGCTTTCATGCCCATGACAACCTGGGGCTGGCTATCGCCAACTCCGTGGCGGCCATCGAGGAAGGCGTGGACTATATTGATGGCACCTGCCGGGGCCTGGGCGCAGGCGCAGGCAACTGCCAGGTGGAGGTGTTGTGCGCCGTGTTGGAGCGGATGGGCGTGGATTCCGGGGTCAATCTGGACAAGATTCTGGATGTGGCAGAGAAAGATGTGGAGCCTATCATGCACAGGCCCCAGGTCATTGATACTGATTCCTTGATGCTGGGATATTCCGGTGTTTATTCCAGCTTTCTGCTTCATGCCAAGCGGGCAGCGGCCAAATTCGGCATCAGTACTAAGGAGATTCTGGTGGAACTTGGAAAACGGAAAATGGTGGGCGGCCAGGAGGACATGATCGTGGATGTGGCTTACAACCTGGCAAAAGAAAAAAACGACCGGTAGGACGGTGCGCTGGCACCTGCCCTACCGGATAACCGGAGGGGCGGCAGGCTAGTTTTTGCTCCGCCGGCTTCGTCGGTATTCTGTGGGCGTTACCCCTACCATTCGCTTGAAAAGCTGGTTGAAATAGGGAATGTAGTTGTAGCCGCAGGCGGAGGCAATGTCTACAATAAGCTCGTCCGTATCGCTCAGAAGGCGTTTTACATTGGCAATACGAACCTGATTGAGGTAAGTGGAAACGGTGGTTCCACTTACCTCTTTGAATATCCGGCATAAATAGCTGGGGCTGGTAAAGAGAGCGTCTGCCAGGGAGGACAGCGTCAGTTCCTCGGTATAATGCTGTTGTATGAGTTCCATGGCGCTGGCAACAAGCTTCTGGTGGGACTGCAGTTTCTTTCCCTGGACCCGGGCAGTATGTGAAAGGCGATAACGCCGGGCCGCAAACAGCAGAAAGGCCACCGAAAGGTGACGGGAGATCGGAGCCGTAAATACTCCCCCCTCCGCCAGTTCCTGTCCGCCTGCCGGCTCCGAAGCCAGAAGCGCTTCATAGCGCAGGACGGTTCCCAATTCCTCCTGGGGAAAAATGCCCTGGAGAGGAGTACTGTCGTTTGCGGCCTGCAAAAATTGCTTCAGCGGGTCGGTAAAATCCGCGTCCCCTGGCAATAAAAACGTGATTTCTTCGGAAATAAGCAGGCAGAAGAAGCGTACCGCTCCCTGCTCTGAAGGAAGGAGGGCAAAGGAAAAGCCTGGAGCCCCAAGAAAAAAATGTCCGGCAGAGAAAGGCAGGGCCAGATTTTTAGTTTCCAGACGGCCCTCCCCTTCTTTTATGGCAAGGAAAAGGTAGTGGTTCTTCGGCGTATCGACAGATATACGCTCCGTGGTCTGATAAGCTTGTAAGCGTACAAAATCACAGGTTTTGTTCATGAAAGGTTCCTCCGCTTGCGTGTTTCATATTTATAGAAACGATTTTATCATGAAATCCCATAAAAGTAAATATAAAATAACAATAGAGTAAATATAAAATAAGAATTAATCATAATGATATGTTATAATGCTGACATAAAGAAAAAGGTAAGTCAGCATATAGGAAACGAAGATGATATAGGCTGATTTGTCAAGAGTCTATGAATAAACATAAGGAGGAAGAAAATGGAGCATATATCTGATATTCTGAAAGAATTAACCTCTGAAAATCTGGAAGCGTATCATAGAATTCTGGAAGAGTGCGCCCATAGGAAAAATGAGACGGAAGGAATACCGGCGGTGATCGGTCTTTCGGATCTGACCCAGCCTGCGGATGACCGGGAGATAACGTATGAATGCGCCCCGGAGGATCAGGAACTGAAATACATGATGGCCATCGGCGCTCTTTTATACACCAGGATTTTTTCGGAAAAGGGCCCGGAAGAGTTGGGGCCCTATCCTCCTATCGCTCCGGCCATGGGAGCCATGGCCTCCACATTTTTTCAGATGAGCGAGGATGGGAAGGTGCTTCCCTATTTTGAATTGATCAAGGAGGGCGACGGCGATGGCACAGTTTGATGTAAGAAATTTTTTATCTATGGTATGCAGCGACAAGCGAAATCTGGAGATGTTCTCCCATCTGGTGAACGGCTCCTACATCCGGGTGGTGAATTACCACAACACGGAGCCGGAGGATGCAGCCCGCATTGAGGCGGAGATCAAATATTTCAGCGAGAATTTTGTCCCGGTGACGCTGAAGGATATGGATACCTTTTTTAAGACGAAAAAATGGCCCTACGAGAAGCCGGGTCTGATACCGGCAGTCTTTGAGGGCTTTCGGAACCAGTACGACGTCATGCTGCCGATTTTGGATAAATATCATTTCACTGGCTGGTTTTACATTCCAAGCTTCTATATGGACGTGCCTGTGGAGGAGCAGATGGCCTTCAGCGATGCCCACGAACTGGATCTGAATAACCGGGAGCTCTACCCGGATGGCCGGGTGGCTATGAACTGGGACGAGGTGCGGGAAGTGGCCAGCCGCCACGAAATCTGTTGCCATACGGGCACTCATTTCCAGATTTTTCCGGATACGCCGGAGGAGGACATGGAGCGGGAAATCGTACTGTCCAAGCGCAGGCTGGAGGAGCAGATTGGCCGTGAGGTGGAGGTGTTCTGCTGGCTGTACGCCGAGGAATACAGCTACAATGTCCGGGCTCAGAAGTACTTAAAGGAGGCCGGGTACAAGTATGTGCTGGGCAATCTGAAGTTGGAAAAGATACGGTAAAAAGCAGGAAGGAGAAATCATGAGAAGAAGCGAAGCAATTTTGCAGCGCCCGGAATTTTGCTTTAACCGGGGCGTGTACAAGTCCATGGGCTTCTCGGACAAGGATCTGGAGAAGCCTATCATCGGGATTGCCGATACCTGGAGTGAACTGGTGCCCGGCAGTTACAATCTGCGGGCGGTGGCCGACAGCGTGCGCCGTGGAATTTACGCAGCCGGGGGAACTCCGGTGGAGTTTGGCGTCATCGGCGCCTGTGATGGAACGGCTCAGGGGAATGAGGGAATGAAATTTATTCTGCCCTCCAGGGATCTTATCGCCAATGATGTGGAGGTGATGGTCCAGGCACATCAGTTGGACGGTATTGTCCTTTTGGGTTCCTGCGATAAGATTGTGCCCGGGCTTCTGATGGCGGCGGCCAGACTGAAACTGCCGGCCATTCTCCTTCCGGGAGGCCCTATGCAGGGCGGTCCGGTTTTTGACGGGAGAGCTGCGGATCTGACTAGTCTCTCGGAGGGCTGCGGCATGGTGAATGCTGGTAAGCTTGACCCGGAGGAATTATACCGCATGGAGGATACCTGTGGACCCGGCTGCGGTTCCTGCTCCTTCTATGGAACTGCCAACACCATGTGCTGTCTGTCGGAAGCTTTGGGGCTTACGCTTCCCCAGGGGGCGTTGATTCCGGCGGTGTACGCGGAGCGCGCCAGAGCAGCCTTTGCCACCGGCGAAGCCATTGTGGAGCTAGTACGGAAAAATATCACTGCGGACCAGATTTTAAACGAGGCTTCTATGGAAAATGCGATTCGGGTGCTGAATGCCACCGGAGGTTCTACCAACGGAGTGCTGCATCTGACGGCCATTGCCAGGGAACTCGGCATTTCCAGCGAGAAGATGATGGAGAAATTCCAGCGTTTAAGTGAGACCACACCCCTGGTGGCTAAGGTAAACCCCTCTTCCCGGTACAATATGGAGGACTTTTACCTGGCAGGGGGGATTCCTCAGGTAATGAAGGAGATTGAGCCCCTGTTAAATACGGAAGTTCTGACGGTGACCGGGAAGACCTTGAAGGAGAATCTTGCTGAGGTTTCCGGCGCTAGAGTGAATCGGGAGGTTATTAAGACCATGGAGGAGCCTTTCTCGGCCTTCGGCGGAATCGCCGTGCTGTTCGGGAACCTGGCCTCCGAAGGCTGTGTGACGAAGCCCTCCGCCATCAAGGAGAACATACGGTACTTCACCGGTTCAGCCCGGGTATTTGACTGCGAGGAGGATGCGGAGCGGGCCATATTGGCGGGAGAGATTCAGCCCCAGAGCGTGGTGGTGATCCGTTACGAGGGACCCAAGGGTGGCCCGGGCATGCGGGAGATGTACAAGGCCATGAAGTATCTCTACGGCATGGGATTGGCGGAGTGTACGGCGCTGATTACCGATGGCCGTTTCTCCGGCACCAACAACGGCTGCTTTGTGGGACATATATCACCGGAAGCTGCCGAGGGCGGTCCCATCGCCCTGATTGAGGATGGGGATAAGATCACCATCGACATTCCGAACAAGACCATTACGCTGCATGTGACGGAGGAGGTCCTGGCGGAGAGAAAGAAGAACTGGAAAGCGCCGGAGCCCAAATACAAAACCGGGTATCTGGCAGTGTATTCGAAACTGGCCGCGTCCGCCAGCCGCGGCGCAGTCGTCGAGATATAGAACAGGAGGGAAGAAACATGGCGTTTGATTATTCCGGCAAGGTGGTTGGAATCACCGGAGCGGCGTCCAAGGTGGGAATTGGCTTCGCCATTGCGAAGAAATTTCTGGAAAGCGGCGCGAAAGTATTTATCTGTGATCTGAACGGTGAGGCGCTGGAGGGGGCGAAAGAAGAACTGGCTTCCTACGGTGAGGTACTCGCTTACGCGCTGGACGTCAGCGATGAGCAGGCGGTGGAGGACATGTTTGCCAAGGCTGCTAAGGCATGGGGAAAGATAGACATTTTCATTAATAACGCAGGCATTTATCCACAGTGTATGGTCTGCGATATGACGGTTGCCCAGTGGGAGACGGTTATGAACGTGAATCTGAAATCGGTATTTCTCTGTGCCAGGGAGGCGTATCGGTATATGAAGGAGCAGGGAGGCGTTATCATCAATGCGGCCTCCTACGCAGCGGTCATTGCCTCTGCGGGCAGCGGGGCTTATGCTGCCAGTAAGTCGGCGGTATACAGTCTCACCAAGACCCTGGCAGCGGAGTTGGCGCCCTATGGCATTCGTGTCAACGGATTTATCCCCGGCGTGATCAAGACGGGCATGACCCAGGGGGTTGTGGAGCAAAAAGGAGACGAGCTAGTGGGAGCCATCGCCCTGCACAGGCTGGGAGCTCCTGTGGATGTGGCCAACGCGGTGCTGTTTCTGGCTTCGGAGGAGGCCTCCTATCTGACGGGGACCTTCATTGAGGTAAGCGGCGGCAAGCTGTGCGTACAGAATCCGGATTTCCCCTGGAAGAAGGCAAAGGAGGAAAAGTGATGGAAAAGCTACATGTGGACATAACGGCCCTCTCCTCCCTGCACCGGTTCGGCGATGTGCTGGAAGAGGCTATCAATACGGTACAAAGTGATCTGGTGGAGATGAAGGCGGTCCGGGATGCCAGGGACTGTATCGGACGCCATTGGTACGGCATGCGCTGCCAGGTGACCTGCAAGCGCTCCCAAGCGGGCTTTTACCTGCATATGGGACTGATCTATCTTCCCACCACCCGCTGTGGGTTTATGGTGGAACTGGACGAGCAGAACAACCAAAGCTGCTATGCCGTGGTGAAACAGAACATTCAGGAAAACCTCTTCTATGAGGTGAACCGTGTGGAGCCGGAATACTTTAAACTGTTTATGCCGGACGAAAGCTTTCAGGCTTTGGCAAATATGAAGCGCGGGGAGCAGATTGCGGCTGTCCGCCAGTTTGTACAGGCTGCCGCGGAGGGCATTGCGGAAGCCGCCTATGAAGAGGGCTTTCACATTACCCTCAAGGATATGGCGGACGCCAGAAATCTGGTGGAGGCCTTCGATAAGACCTTGCGCGAGGTGGAAGGCGACGTAAGCAAGGTGGAGATCAACTACAAGGATAAGGATAATTTCGGCCAGTATGCGGAAGGCTTCCGGTATTATCTCTCCGACAAAGAGGATACCATTCGGATGTATGCTTACTTCGGGGCTATCTACAGCTACAAGAAAATGCCGGCAGGCATTTTCGCGGAGGTGGACTGGTTCAGCAACCAGCGGATTTTTGACCGTGTGTTTGAGAACATGAAGCCCCAGGAGGGCTATGACCTCAGCATCCGAGAACCGAAATTCATCAAGCTGTTTATGAAGCAGGAGACGGTGGAACAGTTAAACGCTGCGGATTACGAGACGCAGATGGAGATATTAAAGGGATTTTTGAAAAATTGCAACGACCGGCTGGTGGAAGCCGGATTAAACGGAGGAAAAGAACATGAGTGAGAGAAGAAAAATCGTATTGATTGGCGCGGGAAGCGCCGTGTTTACCAAGGGACTGATCGCTGATTTCATCCAGTCGGGCTGGGGAGAATGGGAGATTGCCCTGTGTGACATTAACCCTGTAATCTTAGAGTCCATCACGAAGCTTGCCAAAAAGATGGTGGAGCAGAAAAAAGCCGACAACATCAAGATTACGTCCTCCACGGACCGCTGCGATCTGCTACCCGGCGCCAGCTTTGTGGTGACCACCATCGCCGTGGGCGGAAGAAATGCCTGGGAATTTGACGTGAAAATGCCGCGGAAATACGGCATCTATCAGCCGGTAGGCGACTCCATCATGCCCGGCGGAATTGCCAGGGCCCAGCGCATGATTCCGGCCATGATCGAAATTGCGAAGGATGTGGAGCGGCTCTGCCCGGAGGCTTATTTCTTCAACTACTCCAACCCCATGACCTCCATTGTGACTGCGGTGAGGAGAGCCACCAACGTGAAGCTGGTGGGCCTGTGCCACGGCGTGATCTACGGGGAAAAGTACCTCTCCAAAATGCTGGGGGTGGATGTGAATCGCCTGACCACCATCGGCGTGGGTCTCAATCATCTGACCTGGCTTTATGACATCCGCGTGGACGGTGTGGATGTGAAGCCGGAACTTTTGAAAATTGTGGAGCAGCAGAAGAAGGATAATGAGGCGCATCCCCATGTGCGCAATTTCTTCAATCCCCAGTTGGAGGATAAGGAGATTCCTAACCACATGGACAATCCTTTCTCCTGGGAACTGTTTGAGCGCTATGGCGGAATCCCGGCTGTGGTGGACCGCCATGCGGTGGAATTCTTCCCGGAACGGTTCCCTCAGGGGGCTTATTACGACCATACTCTGGGCGTGGATGCGTTCCCCATCGACGACGTGATTGCAAGAGGAGAGCAGACCTATCAGAATATGCTGTCTCAGGGAGAGATTGAGGGCGAGATAGAACCGGAACTGTTTGCCCGGGCTTCCGGAGAACACGAGCAGCTGGTGGAAATGATCAAGTCCCTGATATTGGATGAGCGGAAGGTATTTTCCGTGAATATCCCCAACAACGGGGCCGTTGCCGGCATCCCCGACGATGCGGTACTGGAACTGCCGGGCGTTGCCACAGGACTTGGCTTCTCCAGCATGCGCATCAACAATTTCGGCGGCCCAATGAAGGACATCATCATCAAGCGACTGGCTTCCGTGGACGCCACCGTGGAGGCGGCTCTTACCGGAGACAAGAAGCTGTGGGCGGACGCCATGCTGCTGGACGGCGCTGTTACGGACGTGAAGATAGCCGAAGCGCTGGTGGAGGAATTCTACGCAAGGTACAAGGATGTGCTGCCGCAGTATAAATAAGGAGAAAGGTGAACATGGGAAAGGAAGTATTGATTCTCTCGTTCTCCTTTGAACAGGAGGCGGAAGCCTTTGAAGCCGTGAAGCAGGGCGGGTATACCCCCCTGCTTCTGGCAGAAAAGGACAGAAAGGGCTGGACGGAAGAAGATTTGATCGCGTACTGGAAAGAACTTCCGGTGAAGCCTGCGGGTATCATTATGGGCGCGGACATTCCTCTGGGCAGAGCCTTTGTGCAGGCGGCGGAGGGGTTAAAGGCGGTTTCCTTAAACTGTGCGGGAAGCGATCATCTGGATCTTGGGGCTTTCCACGAGGCCGGGATCACCGTCTGCAATGTGCCGAGGCAGAATTTTGACGCAGTGGCGGATTTCGCCTGGGGACAGATACTCTCTCTGATGCGGCGGATTCCCGCCGGGGACCGCGTCATTCGTCAGGGGCGGTGGTGCGACGGCGTGGAGCGGGGCCTGGCAGTATCGAAGAAAACGCTGGGGATCATCGGGTTTGGCGCCATTGGTCAGGCGGTGGCCAGACGGGCCATGGGCTTCGATATGAAGCTGATCGTCAGCAGCACCAGCCAAAAACCGGAGCTGGCGGAAAAGTTCGGCGCCGTCTATGTGGAGCGGGAGGAACTATTCCGGGAAGCGGACATTGTGATACCCACTTGTCCTCTGGCGCCGGAGACCTGGCATATCATCAATGAGGAATCTCTTGGAATGATGAAGAAAAGTGCCGTGATCATTAATCCCTCCAGAGGCGGAATTATTGACACGAAGGCTTTGATCGCCGCTCTGAAGGAACAGAGGATCGCAGGGGCGGCGCTGGATGTCTACGAGGAGGAGCCCCTCTATGAGAGTGAACTGTTTGAACTGGAAAATGTGGTTTTGACCCCTCATATGGCAGGTCTGGCAGACCGGGAGATTCACAATGTTGCCATGCAGTCGGCGTACCATATGGTGGATCTGCTGGAAGGAAAAACAACCAATACAGAAATTTAGGGAGAATAAGAAGATGGAAAAAACATATTTTGGAAGAACGGAAAGCTATTATAACGAACACAGAGCCATCCATACGGTCATGGAAATTGCCCAGCAGCCGGCTTTATGGCGCGAATTGGCGGACACGCTGTTAAAACGGCAGGATGAAATTCATGCATTCATGGATAAGGTTTTGTCCATCAGAAATATAAGAATCATATTTACCGGGGCAGGCTCCTCCGCCTTTGTGGGGGAGGCTTTGCAGTATCTTCTGGCTAACGAGATGGGGATTCACACCGAGACGGTTCACACCACGGACTTCGTCAGCATGCCGGATGCCACCTATGAGGATGTGCCGACGCTTTTGATTTCCTACGGACGTTCCGGAGAAAGCATTGAGAGCTGCGCCGCTATCCGGTTCGCCCAGCAAAAGATAAAGGAACTGTACCAGGTGATCATTGTATGTAATAAGGATAGCAGCCTGGCAAAACTTGGCTATGAGTCTGACCGTGCGCTGGTGCTGGATATGCCGGAGAAATCCTGCGATCTGGGCTTTGCCATGACCAGCAGCGTGAGCTGCATGGCGTTAGCTACCTGGTGCCTGTTCCATTACCAGGAAATGGTCACCTACACGGAGTATGTGAAAGTTTTGGCGGCAAGCGTGGAGGAGGAGTTCCAGAAGCTTGACGATATGGCTGTAAAGATTGCCGTCAACGATTACCGCAGAATTATCTGGCTGGGGACAGGAGCTTTGAAAGGAATTGCCAGAGAGGGAGCCGTAAAGTCTATGGAACTGACCAACGGCTATGTCCACGCAGGCTATGACGCTCCCACAGGTTTCCGTCACGGTCCAAAGACCGTGGTCAACGATGAGACCATTACCCTGCATTTGTTGTCCAATCAGGCTTATAGCAGCAAATACGACATTGACTTCGCAAGGGAAATGGTGGCTGAGAAGAAGAAAAATATCATTGTAACCGTAGCCCCCAAGGCCCTTGCCGGAAGCGTGGAAGGTGTCGATTACGAGGTGGTCTATCAGGTACCTGAGAGCCTTCCGGCCGGGACAGAGATGGGAGCTTACATCAAGGACTTGATGTTCATCCAGCTTCTGTCCATGGAAAAGTCTCTGGAAAGGAATTTCACCACCGACAATCCCTGTCCCGGAGGAGAGGTAAACCGCGTGGCCAAGGGAATTGTAATTTATGAATTGAAGGAGTAAAAAAAGGCTGGGAAATATTACCTTTTTGCTGTAAAATAATAATGAAGGATATGGACCTTATAACATCATAATCAAAGAAAGAGGAAGGGGGAGAAATGATGAGTGACAGTGTAATAATCGAAAAAATACGAAAGGACATACCTCTTGCATTGTATTTTCAACTGAAAGAAAAGATTAAGGATAATATTCTCAGCGGAAAATGGGCGGAAGGAAGTAAAATTCCTTCCGAACAGGAAATATGCGATATCTACGGGGTAAGCCGCATTACCGTCCGCAAGGCCATCGAGGAATTGCAGAATGAGAAATATCTGATTAAGAGGCAGGGAAGGGGTACTTTTGTCCAGAAGAAGACGATTGATCAAAAGCTGCATAAATTTTACTCCTTTAGCGAGGAGTTAAAGAGCTTAGGGTTAAAAGAATATTCCAACGTGTTGGAATTTGAAAGGCAGACGGCCAACGTGATCGTGCGGGATACCCTGCATCTTGAGGAGGGAGAGGAGGTTTTCCGGATCAAGAGGTTGCGGTTCGTGGACGAGAAGCCCTATGCTCTGGAGCAGTCCTTTATTCCGGTGCGTTTTGTGCCGGAACTTACCGGGGAACAGATTCAGGAGAAGGGGCTGTATAAAAGTCTCAACAGCTACGGTGTTTTTCTGGACCGCGCCATAGAGACTTTCAGCGCTGTGAATCTGTCCAAGAATGAGGCGGAGAAGCTTCAGGTGGCTTATAAGACTGCGGCTATCAGCCTGATCCGAGAGACATACCGCGGTACGGATATTGTGGAGTATTGTATAAGCCTGGTGCGGGGAGATATCTTCCATTACAGCGTGGAGCTGAAATAAAATTGTTATTGCTTACAAAGATTCCGTGAAACGGAGCGAGTTGCTCCGTTTCACGGAATCAATAAAATACCCCAGGAAGGAAAGAAGCGTAAATGAAATATTATTTGGGGATAGACGGCGGCGGAACCAAAACTGCGTATCTGCTGGCAGATGAGACCCGCAAGGAGATTGCGTCCATTACGCAGGGCGGCTGTTCCTACCGGGAAATCGGCATTTCGAAAGTGGTAAAACAGTTCTCGGAGGGAATTGCCACAATTACTCGCATGGCAGGCATAGAGCACGGTGAGGTATCTTGTACCGCCATAGGACTTCCCTGTTATGGGGAAAGTACAAAAAATGATGCCATACTGGAAGAAGAGATCGGGAAGCTTTTTTCCGGGAGAAAGTACGTACTGGCTAATGATGTCAAGGTGGGCTGGGCCGGTTCTCTGGAGTTAAGGCCAGGAATTAATATCGTGGCGGGCACCGGCTCCATTGCCTATGGGGAGAACGCCGACGGAAGAAGCGCAAGAAGCGGCGGCTGGTCTTCCTTCTTCAGTGATGAGGGGAGTTGCTACTGGCTGGGACGGCGCGCCATGGAACTGTTCTTTAAGGAAGCGGACGGAAGGACGGAAAGGGGAACCCTGTATCCGCAGATGCTTGCCCGATTCGGCTTAAAGAATCCGGTGGACCTTGTGGATGTGCTGGAGCAGGATTATGTTCCCTTCCGGGATAAGGTGGCTTCCCTGCAGCGAGTTCTGCTGGCGGCGGCAGATACCGGAGATAAGGCAGCCATCCGGCTTTATGAGACGGCGGCGGAGGAATTGTTCCTCATTATCCGCAGCACGGCGGAAAACCTTGGGCTGGGTGGGGAGGCCTTTGCGGTTTCCTACTCCGGCGGATTGTTCCATGCGGGAAAATACGTACTGCCTTTGCTGGAAAAGCGCGTGTCGGAAATCGGAGGATATCTGAAGGAGCCGTCCCTGCCCCCTGTGTGGGGCGCGGTACTTCTGGCAGAGCAGGAAGAGAGGAACGGCGCGGCCGGGAAGACGGTCAGGTAAAATAGTTATCAATAGGCTTGGAGAATGAAATGAGAGACATCTATGGAGATTATAGAAAACTAAGAAAATCCGTTTTCCGCAGCTACTGGGAGAAACGGATCCTGGCGGAAATAGGTTACCTTTTGGAGCTCCTTGACAAAGAGGAAATTTTAAAGGAACCGTTGATCGAGCAGGCGGTGGACCTTCTGATGGAGGATTATCGGGCCTGCGGCCAGATTAACGTGCCTACGGCCCAGGAGGCGGAGCGGGTACTGCTGCCTCTGTCGGAGAGAGCGAAGGAGCTCACGGTATTGTGCGTGGCTCATGCACACATCGATATGAACTGGATGTGGGGCTTTCAGGAGACGGTGGCCGTAACTTTGGATACGGTGCGTACCATGCTGGCCCTGATGGAGGAATATCCTCAATTTACTTTTTCCCAGTCTCAGGCTTCTGTTTATCATATGCTGGAGGAATACGCGCCCCGGCTGCTGGAGCAGGTAAAGCGGCGGGTGCGGGAGGGCCGCTGGGAGGTGACGGCTTCCACCTGGGTGGAAAATGATAAGAATCTGTCCGGTGGGGAGTCCATGGCAAGACATTTGCTCTACACCAAGAAGTATTTATCCGGGCTTCTGGATATTCGGGAGGAGGATTTGAACCTGGATTTTGAGCCCGATACCTTCGGACATAGCTATAATTTGCCGGAAATTTTAAGAAACGGCGGAGTGACACGGTATTACCATTGCCGCGGATACGACGAGGGGGCTATTTACCGCTGGAGAGGCCTGTCCGGGGCGGAGGTTCTCTCCTACTGTGAGCGCACCTGGTATAACGCAGGGATTGACAGTGATTTTTGCGAGGGAATCCCCACCTTCTGCAGGAAATATAATCTTCAAAAGCTGCTGAAGGTGTATGGGGTTGGGGACCACGGCGGCGGCCCTACCCGAAGGGACATTGAGCGTTTCCTGGATATGAACACCTGGCCCCTGTATCCTGTCATACGCTTTGGCACTTACAGAGAATTTTTTGATTATCTGGAGGAGCGAAAGGACCAGTTTCCGGTGGTGGACCAGGAGCTGAATTATGTGTTTACCGGGTGTTATACCTCCCAATCCAGAATCAAAATGGCCAACCGTTTTGGGGAAGCCCGCCTGACGGAGTCAGAAATATTAGAAAGCATGGCGTCTCTGGAGGTACCCGGCTATGAGAGAGGAAAAAATCCCGAAGACGCATGGAGGAAGATTCTTTTTAATCAGTTTCACGATATCATTCCCGGCTCCGGTGTGGTGGAGACCAGGGAGTACGCGCTGGGAGAATTCCAGAGCGCCATGGCCCGGGCGGGAGCCAACGGGACCATGGCCATGGAGGCCATATGCGAAGCAGTGGCGGAAGCCGGCGGAGTTGTGTGCAAAGCTGCGGCGGGAGCCTGTGGAGCTATGGGCGAGGCTGCAGGGGAACGCTTGGAGAAGAACTTTACAGGCGACAGGGCTATGGGCGCCGGAGCCGGAAAGGGAACGGAGCGCGCCTGCGGTTTTGGATTTGCCATGCCGGAGCGGGGTGGCGGTCCGGTGCGGCATCTGGTTTTGTTTAACGTGACCCAGACGGCGCGGACAGAGCCCACGGAAATTATTTTGTGGGACTGGCAGGAGGAAATCTCCCACACCCGGATTACGGATTTGAACGGGAAGGAATATCCCTTCCAGTTTATCGGCAGGGAGGAGGACTGGGAGGGCCTGTACTGGGGCCATACCTGTGACAAGCTTTTGGTGTGGGTGCCTGTTCCGCCCCTGGGCTACACCATCTGCCGCATAGAAGGAAAGGAGACGGAAGGGATATTAGTGCCTCAGGTCCTTGATGTAAGGAAGGACAATATTACGGACGAGCCCATCTGCCTGGAAAACGATAAGGTGAAGGCAGTGTTCGAGGTTTCCACCATGAAATGTATCTCCTTTGTCCAAAAATCCGACGGAAGGCAGCTTGTTGCTCCGGAGAGACCGGCCTGCGGCCTTGCGCTGATTACGGAGGAAGATGGCAATGAGCTGACTGCCTGGCGGGTGGGCAGGACCTCGAAGCTGGTGGACTTAAACGAACAGTACTGTGTAAAGCCGCTGAAGCTTACCACAGAGGGGCTTCGGAAGGAATTGGAATACGAAATTGCCATAGAGAAAACGAAAATAAACGTGAAAATCCGGCTGGATGAGGGAAGTCAGTTTCTGGATTATCGCCTGGAGGCGGCCTGGACCCTGCTGGGAGAAGAAGGAAAAGGGATTCCTCAGCTGCGCTTCATGGTTCCCTGCGGGTATGAGATGGAGAACTACCGCTATACCATTCCTTACGGCGTTATAGACCGGCCGCCCCTTGCCCAGGATGTTCCGGCCATGGGGCTTGGTTGCGCCCTGCCAAAGGACGGAAAAAGCGCCCTGTATTTACTAAGCGACTGTAAATATGGATTTCGGGGAGACCGGGAAGGGCTGTCTCTGAATCTGATTCGCGGTTCCTACGACCCGGATCCCTATCCGGAAATCGGGGACCATATCATCCGCATAGCGGTGGGAGTCTGCCAGCCGAAGGAGGAAACTTTGGCGCTCCTTGCGGAGCGGTATCTGCATCCGGTGACGGTGTGTTCCTGTGGAGCGAAACCCAGCGGTACGGAGGGAAGCAAAAGCCTGTTTGAAATAGAAGGAGCGGTACTGTCTTCCATCAAAGAAGCAGAGGACGGCCATGGACTTATCATCCGGATGTACAATCCCTCCCATGAAGAACGAGTCATGCGGCTGCGCCTGCCCGGACACAGGATGGAAGCGTATCTTGCCGATTTTCTGGAGAATAACCTGAAGCCTCTCCCCATAGAGGCTGGGGACACGCTCACATACAGGGTAAATGGAAGCGGGGTTTGCAGCTTCCGTATTCTTTTCCGGTCTTAAGCGGGTATAGGGGATGGAACAGGCAAAAAGCAGTAGGGACAGGAGGTATTGGTATATGAGATATGAGGGTGAATACACCAGCCAGATATCCTTTCCCCTTGGGGGAATCGGCAGCGGGAGCATAGGCCTTGGCGGTAATGGTATGCTGGTGGACTGGGAGATTTTTAACCGCCCCGCCAAGGGAAGCCGGAACGGACATTCCCATCTGGCAGTCAAGGCGAAAACCAGGCAGGGAGTGAAAACAAAAGTTCTGAACGGGGATTTGACCCAGAATCTGACGGGGCAATATCAAAAGGAACCTTTTGCTGGATTTGGGTTTGGACCCAACCTGGAAAGTATGTGTGGTTTTCCACATTTTCGGAAGGTTGTCTTTGAAGGAGAGTTTCCAATCGCGCGGCTGTTTTTTGAGGATGAGGATTTCCCGGGAAAAATCACCATGACGGCCTTTAATCCCTTCATTCCTCTGGACGCCGACAATTCCAGTATTCCCGGGGCCTTCTTCGAGCTGGAGGTGGAGAACACAAGCCGGGAGCACATCGAATACCAGCTGGCATTTTCCGTAATGAACCCCTTTCCGGTTTCCGAAAATTGCAGTACAGTACCTATGAAAACGGCTGGATGGTGTTCCGGCTAAAGCTGCCGCTGGGTAGCGAAAAGGATACCTTCCGGGCCTGCCTGGACGGCCAGATGGGTAGTGTCATAAAATGCTATAGAGAGTGGAAAATCTCCGGGGATGACGCATGGCTGAAACGGAACTGGGGCAATATTACGAAGGTCCTGGCCTATGCCTGGAGTGAGGAAAACCCGGACGAGTGGGACCGCGACAAGGACGGTGTGCTGGAAGGACGGCAGCACCATACCCTGGATATGGAACTGTTCGGGCCGTCTTCCTGGCTGCAGAGCATGTACCTTGCGGCCTTAGAGGCGGCTGCGGAAATGGCGGATTATCTGGGTGATTCTGCCAAAGCCGGGGAATATACGGAACTGTTCCGGAAAGGATACCGGTGGACAAAGGAGAATCTATTTAACGGAAGCTATTTTGTCCAGAAAGTGGATATCACGGATAAGAGCGTATTGGAGCATTTCAAGTGTGAGGACGAATATTGGAACGAAGAGGCAGGCGAGATAAAATATCAGATTGGGGAGGGGGCCCATATCGACCAGCTTCTGGGACAGTGGCATTGTATCATCAATGGCCTGGGAGACGTCCTGGACCGGGAGCAGATGGAGATTGCCCTGGAAAGTATGATGAAGGATCACTATAAAGCTTCCATGCGGGAGTTCGTGAATCCCTGGAGGGTGTTTTCTCTCAATGATGAGGCGGGCTGCACCATGTGTGATTATCCTCGGGGAGTCCGTAAGCCGCGCATACCGATTCCTTATTGTGAAGAGACCATGCATGGGTTTGAATACCAGTTTGCCGGGCTTCTCTTTGCGGCAGGCCGGATGGAGGATGGGCTCAAGGTGGTAAGAGCTGTGCGGGACAAATACGACGGCAGAAAAAGGAATCCATGGAATGAGATAGAATGTGGGAGCAATTATGCCCGTTCTATGGCCAGTTTTGCCTTTTTACCCATCTTAAGCGGCTTTGAATTTCATCTGCCGAAAAAGTATATCGGATTTCATCCCCTGGTGGGCAAAGAAAATTTTAGAAGCTTGTTCAGTCTGGGGACCGGCTGGGGAGTGTTCTCGATAAAGGATAACAGGGTGCTGATAAAGCTGGAAGAAGGAACGCTGGACCTGTCGGAAATTGGTTTGTCGTTCATAGATCAGGTAAAACAGCTTATCGTTGACGGAGAAGAGAAAGGCTATACATTTGCGGAGGGAAGGGTTTCTTTCGCGGAATGCGTGATTCGAGATTCCGTGGAAATCATATTTGAGTAAAAAAGGAAGGGAAAAGCCATGTTAGTTACAACAAAAGAGATGTTGAAAAAGGCGCAGGAAGGCCATTATGCCGTTGGCGCTTTTAATGTGGAAAATATGGAGATGGTGCAGGCCGTGGTGGAAGCGGCGGAGGAGACGCAAGCGCCTGTGATACTGCAGACAACGCCTTCTACCGTGAAATATGGCGGGCTGGAATTTTATTATGCCAATGCTAAGGCCGCAGCCGAAAAGGCGTCTGTTCCGGTGGCCATTCATCTGGACCACGGAAGCAGCTTTGAACTGGCAATGCAGGCGCTGCGGGTGGGTTATACCTCCATCATGATCGATGGTTCTCATGAATCCTTCGAAGAAAATATTGCCCTTACAAAGCGGGTAACAGACAGCTGTAATCCTTCCGGAGTGCCGGTGGAAGCGGAACTTGGCAAAGTAGGCGGTAAGGAGGATGACCTGGAAGGAGGGGACGGAAACCCGTATACGGATCCCATGGAGGCGAAGGAATTCGTGGAGCGTACCGGGATTTCTTCTTTGGCGGTTGCCATCGGCACGGCCCATGGTCTGTATCAGGGAGAACCAAAGCTGGATCTTGGACGTCTTGAGGCGATTCGGAAGGTAGTGGATATTCCTCTGGTGCTCCACGGTGCCTCTGGAGTGCCGGATGAGGCTGTAAAGGAAAGCATCAGGCGGGGTATCTGCAAGGTGAACTTTGCCACAGAATTGAGAATCGCCTTCAGCGGCGGCGTCAAAGAGGTGCTGGCGGAGAAGCCGGATATCTTTGACCCCAAGAAGTACTGCGGCGCAGGCAGGGAAGCCGTGAAAAGGCTGGTTATCGAGAAAATGACGGTTTGTGGGTGCGTTGGTAAAGAATGATACCCCGGGTTCCCGCTGTCAGGTGAATTATAAGACCAGTGGCAGCGGGAAAGAAAATCAGAAGAATTGGTAAAAATAATATAATAAACGCAACAAAATAATATAATTAAACATTATAATGATATGATATAATAATATTACGAAGCAAGACGGACGTGAACAAAAAAGTATTAAGAAAGAAGGGAAATGCTATGAGAAAGCAGAGAACCGCAGGGCAGAAGGCTACCTTAAGCGGGAAAGACGCAGAGGGCGCAGGCGTCAAAAAAAAGAAATTTAATAAATCCGCATTGCCGCTGTATCTGATGATCCTGCCGGCTGTCATTATAACATTTATTTATAAGTACATCCCCATGGCCGGAAGTATTATCGCCTTTGAGGACTACAAGCTCACCAAGGGTGTGTTCGATTCTACCTGGGTCTGGTTTGACAATTTTAAATACATTTTTAATCTGCCGGATTTCTGGAATGTGCTGCGCAACACTTTTTTGATCGCCTTTGCGAAAATGATTGGGAATCTGATCGTCCCCATTGTTGTTGCGCTTCTGTTAAATGAGTTACGGCAGGTTGGACTGAAGCGTTCTATCCAGACGCTTTTGTATATACCGAATTTCCTGTCCTGGATCATTCTGGCAGGTATGTTTACCGATATTCTGTCGCCCTCCAGCGGAATTGTTAATCAGTTGCTGGGGTATATCGGGGTGGGCCCCATAGATTTCCTTGGCAGCAATGACTGGTTCCCCTTTACCATGGTCGCTACGGATATCTGGAAGAATTTCGGCTACGGAACCATCGTGTATCTGGCCTCGCTGGCCTCCATTGATCCGGCGCTATACGAATCGGCCCGAATGGATGGTGCCAGCCGCTGGCAGCAGACCATTCATATAACTCTGCCCGGCATGAGTTCCATTATCGTTCTCATGTCACTGCTGAGTATGGGAAGTATCCTGAATGCGGGATTTGACCAGATCTATAACTTATTGAATCCCATGGTACATGAATCCGGCGAGATTATTGATACCCTGGTATACAACTTAAGCCTTGGAAACGGTATGTATGGTCCGGCCACGGCCCTGGGGCTGATGAATTCACTGGTGTCCTTTACGCTGATCTCCCTGGGTTATATCCTGGCGGATAAGTTCCTGGATTACCGTATCTTCTAGGAGGTGTGAAATATGCGAGCGGAGAAGCAGATGAAGAAAAATAAGAAGAACAAGATCAAGGTCAGCGTGGGATACCGGATTTTTACGGTTTTCAACATTACCCTGCTGATACTTCTGGCATTGAGCTGCCTGTTGCCCTTTGTCAACCTGTTTGCCGTATCCTTAAGCGGACAGTTTGCGGTAAACAGCAACTCGGTAAGCTTCTGGCCTAAGGATTTTACGCTGGCGTCTTATCAGTTCGTACTGGAGAGCGGCCAGTTCCTACAGTCCTTCTGGGTGACGGTCAAGAGAGTTGTGCTGGGAGTAAGTGTGAACATGCTTCTTGTGATTCCCACAGCTTACGTTTTGTCGCAGCCGGAACGGAAGTTTAAACACCGGAAGATATTTGCCTGGTTCTTTGTGATCACCATATTGTTCAGCGCCGGGCTGGTGCCATGGTACACGGTGGTGCGCGCCACCGGTATCATGGGTTCCATCTGGGCATTGATCCTGCCGGACGCAGTGCCAGTGTTCAGCATGCTGGTGCTGATGAACTATATGAGAGGTCTTCCTGAGGAACTGCAGGATGCGGCGTTTATTGACGGCGCGGGACATGTGCGGACTCTGGTGTCCGTAATCCTGCCCCTCTGTCTTCCCTCCATAGCCACCATCGTCCTTTTTGCCATGGTAGGTCACTGGAACGCATGGTTCGACGGCATGTTATTCATGAACAGAGTGGAAGATTATCCTTTGCAGAGTTACTTACAGACTATTGTGGTGAACCCGGAGCAGTATCTTGCCAGTATGAGAGGGAGCGGAAGTACCGCGATCCAAAATCTGCTGAACTTCGTATCAGCCAGAAGTACCCGGGCAGCTCAGTTGTTTGTGGCAATCCTGCCTATTATGCTGGTTTATCCCTTCCTGCAGAAGTATTTTGCCACCGGCTTGACGGTGGGAAGCGTGAAGGGTTAAGCGCCTCCGGGACGGGAACGCAATGACAAAAAATAAGAAAAACGGTATTAAGGCAGCGGTACTTTGAAAGCTGCTTAAAATACAAGATTGCAGGGATCAAAAAAAGTTACCTGCTGAAATCAAGAAAAGGAGAGGAAAACATGAAAGGATTAAAAAAGAAAATTGCTTTACTGCTTGCCATGTCAATGACAGCAGCCATGCTGGCGGCCTGTGGAGAGTCCGGGGAAGAAAATCCCGATAACGAAGGCGGCCAGGAACAAGAAGAAGCTATCGTGGACGGCAAATACACCGAGCCGGTAACGATCAGCTACGCAGTGAAGGCGGATGCGGCTATGAAATTCCCCGAGGGCGATTCCTACGACGACAATGTGTGGTCCAGATACATTGCGGATGAGCTGGGCATCAATCTGGAGGTGGCGTGGTCTGCGGACGGAGCCACAGAAGCCTATTCCAACAAGATCACCATGTCCATTGCCAATGACGACCTGCCGGACATTTTCAGCGTTTACTATGGAGACTACTACGAAGCTGCCACAGCCGGAATGCTGGCGGACATGACAGACCTGATCGAGGAGTACGGCAGTGACCAGTTAAAAGAGATTTTTGCCAACAACGAGGAGCTGGTGGAGGCTTGCAAGATCGACGGCAAGCTGTACTGTATTCCTCAGTTCGGAACCTCCAGTGAGTTGAACGCCCAGTTCCTGTGGATCCGTCAGGATTGGCTGGATGCCGTGGGTATGGAAGCTCCCACCACCTGGGATGAGTTGGTGGAGGTAGCACGCGCGTTTACCACACAGGATCCGGATGGCAACGGTGTGGATGATACCTACGGGATTGGATTATCAGGCTCGTCTCCCTGGTGGGGTGGCATCGCTTCCTTCGAGGGATTCGCGGGAGCATTCCAGGCTGTGGGAAGCCAGAACTGGATTAAGAATGACGAGGGAGAAATCGTGTACGGTGGCATCCAGCCTGAGATGAAGGAAGCTTTGGCTGCGGCAAATGCCATGTATGAAGAAGGTCTTCTGGATCCGGAATTTATGACCAAAGATGTTGAGACTGTGATAGCTGATATTTATAATAACAAGATCGGTATGGCTTTTGGTATGAACTATGCAGGCTACTACCCCCTGTTGACTGCGGTGCAGGAGAATCCTGAGGCGGTTTGGAAGCCCTATCCCTTTGTTTCCGCAACGGATGAGCTTGCTACTTGCTCCGTGTGGTGGCCCCTTGACACCTACACCTGCATTTCCGCGGACTGTCCGAATCCTGAAGCTGCCGTGTTGATTGCCAATCTGTATGTGGCAACCAACAACGACGAGACGCCGGCGGAAGTAAGTGAGAAGTACGTTTATTCCGGCGATACCTCCACCTATATGCTGTGTCCGGTACGGATGACTGCCAGCGCTACGGAGTTTGAGACCTACCGTCAGGTGAAAGCCATTGAGGAGGGAACCATGGCCTACGAGGACCTTGTGGGTGTCTACAAGACAAACTATGACGCAATCCAGGCATATCTGGACGGGGATACAAGCCAGTATGGCTACTGGTCCCAGCTTGGACTAGAGGGTGCCGCGGGAATCGTGGTGGATCAGTATATTCCCAACAATCAGGTTATCCTGACGGAGATTCACGGTGGAATGCCCGAGGAGGTTTCCGGCGAAGTTGGACTGATTCAGGCTGCGGAGATTGAATACTATGCGCAGATTATTTCCGGCACCTTAGACATTGACGCTTTTGATGATTGGGTAGATGAATTCTATACCCTGGGCGGAGACAAAGTAACTGAAGTAGTAAATGAAACTTTTAACCAGTAGCAGCCTATAATCAATAGGCAGTCTGCGGGGAGGGCGTGATTCCCTCCCCGCGGGAAATATTTCAAATTGTATTCTGAAACGTTCAAAAAGAGGTCTTTATGATAACAAACAGAGAACTGTTGACAAGAAACCCACATCGCCTGTTGCTACAATATCTATTTCCAAGCATTGCAGCAACTCTTTTTATTTCCCTGAATTATATTGTGGACACTATCTGTGTCGGGCAGACGTTGGGTGAACTGGGAATTACATCCCTGGGAATCGCGCAGCCGATTCCGGGAATTTTATACGGACTTGGATATTTGTTTGGAGTGGGCGGCTCTACGCTTTACTCTATTTATATAGGAAAAGGCGAGGAAAAGATTGCCAGAGCCATTTACACTGCGTGTTTTACCATCCTTTTGGTGATTACGGGGGCTATTTTGGTATTTGGCCTTATTTTCCTGCCACAGGTGACCACATTTCTGGGGGGCGTCGGTGCTGCCAGGCAGGGAACCTACGACTATCTGCTCTATGTATTTGCCTTTGCGCCGGTATTTTCCTTTGAAACCTTTCTGTGCAGCTTTTTGAGAAACGACAACGCGCCGAAGCTTGCTATGATTGCGACCTTTATCGGCAGCGGGCTGAATATTGTACTGGATATTTTATTTCTGGTTGTATTCAAGTGGGGCATTGCGGGGGCATCGCTTGCAACCTCCGTATCCATTGCGGTAGCGGTGGTTTTCCTTTTGATCAGCACCCGGCGTCCCTCATCCAATATGCGTTTTTACGGGCTAACCACGGGGGCGCGCTACATGTTTCGGGTCTGCAGGCTGGGGTTTTCCAGCCTGATCATGGAACTGGCGTCCTCCATCACGCTGCTGGTCTTTAACCTGATGCTGCTGAAACTGTCAGGAGAAACGGCGGTGGCGGTATACGGCGTCATAGGAAGCGTGACTATTATTGTGCTTAATGCGCTCCAAGGCGTTTCCAATGCCATGCAGCCCCTGGTCAGCGTCAACATTGGCTCCGGAAGATATAAACGTGCCAATAAAATCCTGCGCTATGCGCTGGGCTATTCCCTCCTGGTGGCAGTGGTCCTCATTGTGATCGGAGAGTTTTATCCAGCCCAGCTTATCGCCCTCTTTGTGGACGGGGAGGAGACTTTCCTGACCATGGCCATCCCGGCTTTGCGGATTACATTTTTCTCCTATCTGCTGGCGGCCTTAAACGTTCTGCTGTCCACTTATTTCCAGGCGGTAAATGAGGGAAATCATGCCATTGTCTTTTCCGTTGCGCGAAGCATTGCCTTTCCGATTATTTTTGTGGTGGGGATGGGCACGGTCTTTGGTCTGGACGGCATCTGGTTCTCCACCATTATAACGGAGGGAGTGGCCGTATTGATCGGACTTGTACTTTTCCGTAGTGTCCGGAAGCGGCTCCGGGTGCGGAACTATTCCAGGCTCCAGTATTTCTCCGGAAAGAAAGCCCATGAAACACTGGATGAGATATTGGGCCAGTTGGGGGCGGATGATTTGACGGCCTACAACGAGTTGATTCAGTATTGCAACGCCTGCGACGAGGCTACACAGGGAATACCTGCCTATGTCTGCATGGAGGATTTTACTACGGATTATGAAGGGGCTTACACTCCGGCGGAGGACGATGAGGATATGGGGCTGTTCCTGGCTGTGGGAGGTCTGATCCTGACGGATCTTTACGAGCAGAACGATACTTATCTTAAGGATAAGGAGAAGGAGGCGGATTATCCTGCCGCTGCGCCGGCCATGAATGTGCTGGCGGAGAAATGCTTCCGTTTTGACTACGACGAAGAGAGCGATAAGACTACGGTGATTCCCTATCGTCGGGGAATTGAAGATACGGATTTTGGAACCGGCGAATGGATGCGGGAGGAGGATTTGTAATGCAATTCGATATACAGTCGTTTTCGAAAGCGGTGTGCCGTGACAAGCGCACCCTGGAAATGTTTCGCAATCTGGTGAACTATGCCTATATCCGGGTGATTAACTATCACAATACCAACAGCCTGAACCGGGAGCAGTTCGAGAGGGAAATTGCTTATTACAGCAAGCATTTTTCACCGGTGAAGCCGGAAGACCTGGATGTTTTTTTTGAGACGAAGAAATGGCCAAAGGAAAAGCCCGGCCTGATTCCGGCTCTCTACGACGGCTTCCGCAATCAGTATGACACTCTGACACCGTTGCTGGAGAAATATGACTTTACCGGATGGTATTTTATTCCCGCCTTTTTCCCGGATGTGCCTATAAAGGAACAGCGCAGATATGCGGAGAGTCATGAATTGATGGTAAAGGGAACGAATGTCTATCCGGATGACAGGATCGCTCTTTCCTGGCAGGAGATACGGGAGATTTCTAAGAAGCATGTGATCTGCTGTCATACAGGTTCCCATTATCGCATCAGCCGGGAGACGCCGGATGAAGTGATGGAGCGGGAGATAGTCCATGCGGGAAAGACGTTGGAAGAGCATATTGATAAGCCGGTGGAGGTGTTTAGCTGGCAGGGCGGAGAGGAGTATCTTTATAATCTCAAGGCCCATAAGTTTTTGGAGATGGCGGAATATAAATATATTATCAGCGATTTAAAGCTGGAAAAAATCCGTTAGAAAGCCCCAGGGAGGAATATAAGATGGTGGTAATGACAGAGACCTATTCCTTAGGCCATCGAATCGGAGAGGAAAAAGCAATAGAATATCTGGCAATAGCCGGATTTGACGCCCTGGATTATACCATGTACTGGGCGCCGGAGGACAGCCCTGTTTTCGGAGAACACTACAAGGAATATGCCCGTCACCTTTTGGAGGTGGCGGAGAGATGTCATATTTCATTCCTTCAGGCTCACGCGCCCTTTGGCTATCCCTTTGAAGACGGGGAGAAGGAGCGGGAAAAGCTGTATGCCCAGATCCGGCGCTCCATCGAATTTGCTTCTCTTCTTGGGGCGGAGACAATTGTGGTACACCCCATTGTCTGCCCGCCCCAGGTAGACCAAAAGGCCTATAATATGGAATTTTTCCGCAGCCTGCTGCCCCTATGTCGGCGTTTTCACATATGCGTGGCATTGGAGAATATGTGGGGAACGGATAAACGGAGAGGATGTATCATACCAAATGTCTGTAGCTTTGGGAGAGACCTGGCGGAATATGTGGATGAACTGGGAGATGAGCATTTTACCGCATGCCTGGACGTGGGGCACAGTGCCATTGTGGGAGAGGAGCCTTCAGACGCCATCCGCGCGCTGGGAAGCCGTCTGGGAACGGTGCACATTCACGATAACAATTACCGGGAGGATTCCCACATGCTGCCCTTTGCCGGGAATCTTGACTGGAAGGCCATTGCAAAGGCACTGAAGGAGGTTCATTACCAGGGACCGCTGAATCTGGAGGTGCTGGATTTTACGGAACGCTTTCCGGAAGACTTTTTGCGGGAGGCGTGCCGCTTTACCTTTCAGGTCGCGAGATATTTGGCGGATTTATGTGAAAAAATAGAATGTTAGCGAAGGAATCTGTAGCTTGAGGGAGGAGAACCGGAAATCATGATCAACGTAGACAACTGGGAGGAGCGGAAGGTCCACCATCGGGAATACTGGAAACTGAGCAACAAACGAGCGGTCATCGCGTTGACAGCAGATAAGGAGGGGGACGTTCCGGATTACCCTCGGCCGGCCAACAGCATGGACTGCTGGTACGATCCGAAGTGGAGGATCGGATCCTCCCGGCATTGGATGGGTTATACCTATTACGGACTGGACGCGTATCCCCTTGTGTCCCTCACCCTGGGCCCGGATCTGATGGCGGGCATACTGGGGCTTAAGCTTTCTTATAATGAACACAGCGAATGGGTGGAGCACAGGGATTGCGAGCTGTCGGAGTTCCGGGAGTTGATCTTTGACAGGGAGAATTATTATTATAAGGCCATGGAGGAGCTGCTGCTGGCGTATACGGAAGACGCCAAAAACGGGGACTATATCATCGGAACGGTGGATCTGAATACCCTTATGGACGGTGTGGCGGCTCTGGTAGGTCCCGAAAATACATGCTATGAGTTAATGGACCACCCGGAGGAGGTGAAACGGGTACAGAAGGCCCACCTGGAATTATTTAAGCGGGTATATGCCGATTATCAGCAGATCGCCATGCGGTACCAGGGAGGCTGCGCCAACTGGCTGGGGGTTTTCAGCGAGGAGCCGGCCTACTATATCTCCGATGATTTTATTGTGATGATGTCCGAAGAGATGTTTGAGGAGTTCGCCCGGGAGCCGTTACAGGATATGGCCCGTTATCTGAAACGCTGTCTGTTTCATCTGGATGGGGAGAATGCCGTGAGACATCTTCCTGCCATACTCTCTATACCGGAAATCACCGGTGTACAGGTGCAGGCCACCCCGGCTGCGCAGAGCTCAGAACTGTGGATCCCACAGATCAAGAGGATCCAGCAGGCAGGAAAATGCTCCTGGGTGGAGGCAAAAAGCGCCTCTGAGGTTATGGACTATATTCAGAAGCTGCCGCCGGAGGGCCTGTTCATCCGGGTGCACCTGGATACCGAGAGGGAGGCCCATGACCTGGAGGAGGCGGTGGATGCCTATTATTGCGGGAAGGGCTGCTGATACCATAGGAATGAGAGACAGGGTGGAAGATTCACAGACGGCCCGAGCTGGGGCTGTCCTGGAGACTGCTGGTTCCTGTACACGAAGAACTGCGGAATAATCCTGTTTATGGGGAAAGGCAGAAACTGGCTTCCTGGGAGGCGGGGGACGGCTATGTCCGGTTTGTGTGGGACGGTGTCCGGTCGGAGCGCGCGGGAGATTTACAGATCCGAATCATCACGGATGTCTGCGTGGAGGATCGGCAGGCCGTCTGGTATACAAAAATTGAAAATAAAAGCCCCTATGTGGTAGAGAGTGCATACAGTCCTTATATTGGGGATTTAAGTCATCCCGAGGGCGCGGAGTGGTTCAAAACATTTTTGTATGATTACGCGGACGCCTGGGAGCTGAAGCTCTGGCCATCCTTTCAGTGTACGGAAGGAGATCACGGCGTTGATTTCCCCACACAGTTTCCCACAAGCGGAGCGCCATGCGCCCCCTATGTTCTGCTGCGTGACAGCTCACAGGGACTTTATGTGGGCGTGAAGGAGGTAACCGGCCAGTTCGTGGCATGGCACAGTGAACTTCGGCCCGGCTATGATTCCGCAATGGAAAGCCGCGTGCCCTGCCAGGAAGAAATTGCGGGTAAGCCGGTGCATATCCGCTTTGCGCCGGTACATATGTGTTATATCCAGCCGGGAGAGACCGAAGAGCTGACACCCATTGCGTTGGAAGCCTATGAAGGGGATTGGCAGAAGGGGGTGGATATCTACAAAAGATGGAGAGATACCTGGAGCCACCCGGCGCAGCCTCCGGAATGGGCTTGTGAGCCTCATCCCTGGCTACAGCTTCACATCAATTCTCCGGAGGACGAGCTTCGTTTGCGTTTTACCGAGCTTCCAAAAGTGGCTGCGGAGTGTGTTCAATATGGAATTCGTGTCATTCAGCTGGTGGGATGGAATCACGGCGGACAGGATCAGGGGAATCCTTCCCATGATTTTGACCCACGCCTGGGTACGTTGGATGAGCTTAAGCAGGCTATTGCGGAGTGCCAGGCACTGGGAGTCCGAATCGTTTTGTTCACAAAATTTACCTGGGCTGACCGTGCCACGGAGTGGTTTCGAAGAGAACTGGTGAATGAGGCCATCAAAGATCCCTATGGGGATTACTATCACTACAATGGTTATGAGTACCAGACTCCTGCACAGCTGCTGAATATCAATACGCGGATGGAACCGGGGCATTGGTAATCTGCAATTATGAGGATACACCCAAGACCGTATACGCAAAATTGGAAGCAGGCGAATTGAAGCGTTATCGTACCGTGGATGAGGATGTATGGCACTCCGTAGGAGAGGGAATCCTCATTC
>CALWLN010000207.1 GCA_944381535.1 uncultured Lachnospiraceae bacterium | reverse complement strand
CACTGATTTGACAGTACAATTCTATCTCTATTCTTATCTTATGTCAAGAATACTATTCTACAAAGGATACGATGGCGTTAGGTTCCTTGATACGCAGAGCGGCTGTTTCCAGAATACGGAAGGAGTGATTCAAGTTCTTCAGCTCCAGATAACCGACTCCAAAATCAGCTCCCACAGCCAGGTCCATGTACTGGGGTTCCGCGCAGACCAGTACGGCTTTGTTGGAGCCGAAGGCTCCGACGGCGTAAATGCGGCCGTCCACCAGCTTTCCGATGCGGTCCAGTTCCAGCATGTTGATTCCGGGTTGAATACGCTGCAGATTCAGATAGACATCCGGAGAAAGCACCAGCGCGTAACGGCCCAGGTAGCTGTTGGAGGAAAGGTGGGCGATACCACGGGCTACATCCTGAAATGCGTCCTCTCCCTCTTTCCAGTTTCCGCGCTGAATCTGAAAAGTATCCGCGGCAGTCAGAAGACCTTCCGTGTGAAGGCGAGGATTTCCGTAGAGAATCAAGTTGTCTTCCTTTTTGGCGGCTTTCTGCGCAGCCGTGGCGGCTGCGGACAAGTCCAGCGGCCAGCCGTTCTTTTCGCTTTCTTCAATATCCCGCCACAACAGGGTGAAATCTTCATATAACTGGGGAAGTTCTACGATGGTCCGGCCGGATATGGTTCCGAAGCCGTCCTTTTGATGTTCTTCCTTGTCGGAACGGTCTATGGACACCACGGATGTGCCGGCCCCTAAAGGTCCGAACAAATTCAAAAAACGGCGTCCGACGAGATGCTTTTTTACTGTATCAATGACAGTCTTATCGATTTGCGCCCATGTTTCCGATGAAAACGGAGCGCTTTCTCTTGCTAAATAATCCATAGATTCTCCTTTTCTAATCCTCTACCAGATTCCCCACAGTGGGGCCTGAGGCGGAAGATATGGGTTCTTCGGTAATTCCCAGTTCCTCCAGCAATTCTTTGACTTCTCCCTCTCCCTCCAGAAACAGTTCCGCTTCCTTGGGGTCCAGATGGCGCATGAGGGTGATAAGCTCTCCCATATGTACCTTTTCTTCATCCCGGATATCCGCCAGAACAGCCTTGGCGGCGGGATCATCGGTGGCTAGATAGTGGGCATCATATAAAAAGATGGCCTCCAGCTCTCCGGCGATATCCAGACGCAATGCCTGCATTAACTCGGCATTGGACATTTTTCGATTTACATTTCCTTGAAATGGATTAGCAAAATTTGGCATAATACATTTCCTCCTTTTCGACAATTTGAAAAATATAGCTTTATTTTCTTTCTTCACTATAGGATTAAAAAAAGAGAATGTCAATGCAATCGGGGATACCTTTCCGAAATCTAGACGGGGCCGGAGCGAAAATAGTGTTTCGCTCCGGCCCCGTTGAAATGGAATCCGTTCAGACACATGAACTGTTCATTGAATTTATGATTGCTTTGCCGTTTTTCTTTGAATGAACTTTACGAGTTCCACAATGGGAATCACCAGTACGCCCAGGGCGATTGCCACCAGGTATTCGGTGAATTCCACACTGGTAAATCCGAATGCGTCCGCAAGGAAAGGAACCTCACAGACAAGGGTGGTTGCCACAAAGGAAGCAAGGGCGGCAAGCAATAGCGTTTTATTCTGGGAGCCAAGCTTGAAAATGCTCTGTCTTTGGGACCGCATATTCAGACTGTGAAAAACCTCCGCCATAGACATGGTCAAAAATGCCATCGTCGTACCGTGAGCGCTGTCTGTAATGGTCCATGTGCCTGTCTCCATATAGTGTCCGATGAAATAGGAAATCATAACGAGTACGGTGACCATCACACCCTGGTAAACCACGTCTATTCCCATGCCGCCCGCGAAAATGCCGGCTTTTGCGTCACGGGGTTTACGTCGCATGATATTGGGCTCTGCTTTTTCCATGCCGAGGGCAAGTGCCGGAAAGCAGTCTGTCACAAGGTTGATCCACAGTAAATGAACCGGCTTTAAAATGGTAAAGCCCATCAGTGTAGCCGCAAAAATGCTCAGAACCTCACTCATATTGGAGCCCAGCAGGAATTGGATAGCCTTGCGGATGTTGTCGTAGATGCGGCGGCCTTCCTCAACGGCGCCCACAATTGTGGCAAAGTTGTCGTCGGCCAACACCATGTCCGCAACATTTTTGGTAACATCCGTCCCGGTGATACCCATGCCGACGCCGATATCGGCGGCTTTGATGGAAGGCGCGTCATTTACGCCGTCACCGGTCATGGCAGTGATGTATCCTGCCTTACGCCAGGCTTTTACAATGCGGGTTTTATGTTCGGGCTGAACCCGGGCGTAAACGCTGATATTCTGGAATTCCTGTTCAAATTCTTCATCGCTCATTTCATTTAGCTGTGAGCCTGTGACAGCATAGGTGCCATCTGATATAATACCCAGCTCTTTTGCGATGGCGACGGCGGTGTCGATGTGGTCTCCGGTGATCATGATAGGCCGGATGCCGGCTTCCCTGCATTCCACAATGGCGTCCTTTACCTCTGGACGAACGGGATCGATCATACCGCTAAGACCGATGAAGCAGAGGTTATCTTCCAGATATTCGGCTTCAAACTGCTCCGGCTTTTCGTTCCACACTCTCTGGGCGCAGGCAAGAACACGCAGCGCTTTATCTGCCATTGCCTTGTTGGCTGCAAGGATTTCATCGGTATATTCCTTAGTTATGGGAAGGATTTTTCCGTCCTTCAGAAAATGGGTACATTTTCCGATGATTACATCAGGAGCGCCTTTGGTGTACTGAATATATCCGTTTTCCGAATTGTGTACGGTTGACATCATTTTCCTGGCGGAATCGAAGGGTGCTTCGCCGCAACGGGCAAATTCTGTTTTGAGGGAGTTCTTATCCATATTCAGCTTATATGCCCAGGAAACCAGAGCCGCCTCCGTAGGTTCGCCGGTAACGGCGCCCTCCGTGTCGATCTCCGCATCGCTGCAAAGGGCCATGGCAGAGGCCAGCAGCTTTTCATTTTCCCCGAAGAAGTCCACCACAGTCATTTTGTTCTGTGTTAAGGTTCCCGTTTTGTCGGAGCAGATAATCTGCGCGCAGCCCAGTGTTTCAACGGCTGTTAAACGGCGGATGATTGCGTTCCGCTTAGACATATTGGTAACGCCAATGGACAAAACAACCGTAACCACAGCCGCAAGTCCCTCGGGAATCGCCGCAACCGCAAGAGAAACGGCTACCATAAAGGAGTTAAGTATAAGCTCAAAATCAAGGCTGCCCGCTTTGATAAGCTGAACGGCAAAGACGATAATACAGATACCCAGTACAAGCCACGTAAGAGTTTTGGAAAGCTGATTCAGCTTTATCTGCAGCGGCGTTGCGCTGTCCTCCGCCTTTTGCAGGGCGTCGGCAATTTTACCCATTTCGGTGTCCATACCGGTTGCCGTAACCACAGCGGTGCCTCTGCCGTAAACAACGGTACCGCCCATGTAGAGCATATTTTTACGGTCGCCCAGGGAGACATCCTTTTCTCCGTCCTTCAGATTGATGATATCAATGAACTTGGTGACGGGTACGGATTCGCCGGTGAGGGCGGCTTCTTCCACCTTAAGGCTGGCGCTTTCCAGGATTCTCGCGTCAGCCGGAACCGCGTCTCCCGCTTCAAGAAGAACGACATCGCCCACCACAAGGTCTTCACTGTGAATTACCTGAACCTTACCATCCCGCAGCACTTTGGATGTGGCGGCCGACATTTCTTGCAGGGCCTCAATGGCTTTTTCTGCCTTGCTTTCCTGGTACACACCGAGAATTGCGTTCACGATAACAACAATCAGAATAATGATAACATCTGTGAAGCTGTCATTCTCGATAACGGCAAGAGCGCCGCTGATCGCTGCGGCAACCAGCAGAATAATGATCATGGGATCCGCAAGCTGCTCCAAAAATCTTCGTATCAGAGATTTTCCTTTTGCTGCTTCCAGTTTGTTTTTGCCGTTCTTTTCGAGACGGCTCTGAGCCTCTGCGGAACTCAATCCCTGTTCGGATGAACTGAGCTCTTGCAGGACTTTTTCTTTGTCTTCACAATAATACCGCATATTGTTACCTCCGTTTTTACTTTTTGAAATAGATATGTGTTTACGGCAAAGAATTAAAAAAGACGAAACTTCCCTGCCGTAAGCAGGTAAGTCTCGTCTTTTAAGATGAGGCCAGGATTAAAAATCCAGGATGTTGACATCATCACACAGTCTGTGCAGACTACTCCCTCGTTGAATTGTATTATAGCAGAAAACATTTTTTCTTTCAACCACAACGCGGAAAAATTTTACAACAATTTTTTTTAAAATAAATGAAAAAAGTTCTTGCTTTTTTCGGAAACCTGTACTATAATAATTTTTGCGTTGATTCGTAGCGCTTGCGCCTTTAGCTCAGTTGGTAGAGCACCTGACTCTTAATCAGGGTGTCCAGGGTTCGAGCCCCTGAAGGCGCACTGAAAGTACCGATTTTACAGCATTGTGACTGTGGGGTTGGTGCTTTTTTTGTGATTAAAAATGATGTTCTTACTTTTCCCGGATGTTAAAAAAGGGAAGCAGTTCATCCAGTGAATGTATTTCTTTATCCTGCGCGTAATTTTTATAGGTTCCTTCTCGATTGATGAGGACAGCATAAGCACCGGCACGTCTGGCACATATCATATCTTTTTCTTCATCCCCGACAAATATCATTTCCGTGGTAGGAATATGCATTTTATCAGCCAATAATTTTAGCCCTTGAACGCAAGGTTTTTGTAACCTACGTCATTAGAAGTCAAAGGATAATGGATATATTGCAGGAATGGTGATATGTCATTCCAAACATATACATTGTCCATACCGTATGCTACGTCGGAAAGTGTTCCTATCAATATGCCGTTACTGTAAAGCATTTTTAAAGTGTATTCTACTTCGGGGTAAACGAATGCGTCTCTCCGAAAATAAGAATAGAAACAGTGCTTTATCTGCTCTAAATTCGCTGAAGTTATAACCGAACGTATCTGAAATATGTTCTAACGCCGGGCGATATAAGCTGGCCCAATTTAATGGTTTATCATAGCCGATTAAAGTTCGGCCAATATCAAAAACAACGGATTTAAACATGATACAGTCTCCATCATTATTTTTGAATATGGGATATATCGGCATTGGCGCCTATGACTGGTCCACTCT
Organism: uncultured Lachnospiraceae bacterium; assembly: GCA_944381535.1. Classification (GTDB taxonomy): domain Bacteria; phylum Bacillota; class Clostridia; order Lachnospirales; family Lachnospiraceae; genus 14-2. The sequence goes on along the minus strand of CALWLN010000207.1, from coordinate 6,231 downwards.
TCCAGCCAGTCATAGGCGCCAATGCCCGGCGGAGTGTATCACAATTTTGCTGCTCCGGTCCGTTCTGTGATGTACGCCTCCAATATCGCTGCCGTGCCGTCAATTCCAAGACGCGTGCTGTTGATGCACAGATCATAGCCATTGGGATCCCCCCATTTGAATTGCGCATACTGATTGTGGTATTTTTCCCGGGCATTATCTTCTTTCCGGATGAGGGACCATGCCTTTGTTCGACTCAGACTATGCTGCTTGGATATATGCTGGATCCGGTCCTCACGGTCGGCGAGGATAAATGCCGAGATCAGCCTTTCATCGCCCCGGAAAATCTCTTCTGCGCAGCGGCCTACAATAACGAAGGACTCTCCGGAGGCAGCTTTCTTCTTCAAAAGCGAGAACTGCATCTCTGCCAGAATCTCGCCAATGGAATTAGAGTGGCCATTTACACTTCTGGAAAGCACAACGTTTTTCCGCCTTTCATCGTATTTCTCCAAATATTCGGTTTGGACGTTGTGCTCTTCCGCAATCTCCTCCAGAATCCTGCGGTCATAGTAGGAAATGCCCAGATCCGCCGCAATCTTTTCGGCGATGTAATGCCCACCGCTTCCAAACTGGCGTCCAATCGCAATGATTATTTGTTTTGTCATGTTCCCCCACCTCCTAAAAAATTCAACAGTATCTTACAAAAATAATGAGCATTGAAATGGTAATCACAATAAAGGTTGCCGGCACGGCCGTTTTGCAGTAGGTTTTCCAGTCAATAAAGTACCCGTTCCGTGAAGCTACGGAGGTTCCTACCACATTTGCCGATGCGCCGATGGGTGTTGCGCTGCCGCCGACGTCCGTGCCTATGGCCAGGCCCCACGCCAAAGTAGATAAATCCACGCCCTGGGTTGCCGCCAGCGTCTTGATGACAGGCAGCATAGTGGCCGCAAAGGGAATATTGTCCACAAAAGCGCTGACAAACGTAGACAGCCAGATAATGATCGCTACCATCACCATCAGGTTGCCGCCGCTGATCTTCCCAATAAAGTTTGCCAGCAGTTCCAGCACACCGGTCTGTTCCAGCCCTCCGACCACCATAAACAGCCCGACAAAAAACAGGAGTGTTTTGTAGTCTACTTTTTTCAAAATATCCAGAGCCTGCTTCCAGTACACAAGGAGAGTTACAAGGGCGATGATCACTCCGATGAGGGAAACAGTAAGCCCTGTGATGGAATGGGTCGCAAGGAGCGCCACCGCCGCAAGAAAGATAACGCAGCTAAATATAAAATCAGGTTTGTTGGCAATGGCGCTCTCCGGGGCCGGAATCGCCGCGGGATCCACCGGTCTGCCGTTGGTTGCCGACAATTCTTTTCGAAATGCGAGATAAAAGTACAGGATCGTGACTACTAAACCAACTGCGGCAATCAACCCTGTATTTATCAGGAAATCAATAAATGAGAATCCCAGGGACGTACCGATGATGATGTTGGGCGGATCTCCGCACATCGTCGCGGAGCCTCCAAGATTTGCGCAAAATATTTCCGACAAGATCATGGGAATGGGATTAAACTTTAAGAGTTTCGCTAGTTCCACGGTCACAGCTGCCAGGAACAGGATCACTGTAATGCTGTCGATGAACATGGCAAGTATCGCGGACAGGAGCATAAAGGCCAGAAACAGCGGTACCGTCCGGTATCGGACCAGCTTCGCCAGTTCCAGGCACAGCCATCGGAAAAATCCGGCTTTTGCCATTCCCTCCACCATGATCATCATCCCAAGGATAAAGAGGATTGTGGACCAGTTAATCCCGGCAGACGTTGCTGTTTCTTCGGAGGCATACCAAAAATCCAGGGTAAAAAAGCTGTTGAGATTCAAGGTTTCCCAAATAGCCTTTCCGCTGTGCATGGCAAGTCCGAGTACAAATATCAATGTGGCGGCGCCGCAAGTCAATGTAATATGATGACGTTCAAATTTATCCATTACTACCAGCAGGAACATGACAACAAAAATAGTGACTGCCAGTATTTGCGCTAATGTCATAGGAGTACCTCTTTTCTTTTGTTTTCTTTAGATTTGTTCCGCCATTGCCGCATGGAATTTTATGGCTCTATTTTACCAGAAATCTGAGGAAAAGCCAATCCGCCCAAAAAGTACTATGGGCAAAATGACGGTGGATGAAAGTATTATATCTGAGTGGACAGTATTGAAAAATAGCTGTTTTGAGGGGCGTAAATACCCTAAACTGTCTGCAGGATGAATAGGAACAAATTCACGCATGCTGTAATTTAAGTGGATAATTGCCAATGAATCCATGTTATTTGTCAAAGTAAGAAATTTTATTTTCTATGTTTTGCACAAATTTCATAGCTGTCCATACCATAAGATACATTGAAATTGTTATAGCATGTTCCATCAAAAATAGTCACCTATTTTATTCGGTAAAATGGTTGATGGTTGATTTGCGTGGCCGCAGACGATATAATAAAAGTGTTCGCAGATCAGGATGGAGAAAACAGGAGAGCAATAGGAAGATGAAACTGATTTACAAAAAAGCAACGATAGAGGATTTAGATCTATTAACTGAAACAAGAATAGAAGTGTTAAAGGATGCCAATAATTTATCCTTTGACGTTGATATGACCGCAGTAAAAGAACAGTCCTACCAGTATTATAAAAAGGCGATTTGTGATGAGTCACATATTGCTTATTTCGTTTTTGACGGAAATCATTTTGCAGGAACAGGCGGTGTAAGTTTTTTCCAGGTATTGCCGACTTATCATAATCCCAGCGGGAAGAAAGCGTATATCATGAATATGTATACAGCGCCTGCGTACAGAAGATGTGGAGTCGCATACAAAATGTTGGATTTGTTGATTAAGGAAATCAAAGGGAAGGGAATCACCGCTATTTCTCTGGAAGCGACGGAGATGGGTCGTCCTTTATATAAAAAATATGGTTTTCGAAAAATGGACCATGAAATGGAGTTGCCGGAGTGCTATTGTCAGCAGGATTGTTGATATTATTACACAGAACGAAGAAAAGAGCGATAAACGGTAAGTTGTTGTGGGAGGGGAAAATGAGATCATTTCATGTCAGCGAAGAATCTAATATACAGATATTTGAGCCAAGAATACCGGTCAGAGATGATATGGATAAAAAAGAGGGTAGATAATTAAGTCGTCTATACAGGAGCAACAATACGAGATACATAGAGAGACGAAAATCAGTCGCTTAAAAACAAGCGTAGTTACTTTTGTCGCAAGAAAACCGTGTAATGATATTTTGAACTACGTAGAAAAATTTCAGTAAAATTATTTCTAATATGACACACGGTGTCATATTAGAAGTGCTATACTTATTCCGTGGACAGTGCGAAACAGGTAATCATCTGAAAGAGCATGTAACAGGTGTCGGAAGGATGAGGCGGAAATGATTGTCAGAGAATTATTCTATAAGTAAAAGGAGTAAGACAGTGGCAAAATTGATTATTCTCAGAGGAAATTCCGGCAGTGGCAAAACGACAGTTGCAAAAGCACTGCAGCAAAAATTCGGAGCCAATACAATGCTCCTTTCCCAGGATATGATCCGCAGAGAAATCTTAAAAGTAAAAGATGGTGTGGGAACACCAGCCTGTTCTCTTTTGATACATATGCTGAAATATGGCAGAAAGAACTGCGAGATCGTGATTCTGGAAGGGATTCTGGACTCGGAATATTACCGGGAGTTATTTGAATGTGCAATGGAGGAATATGGCGTCAATATATATGCGTATTATTATGACCTGCCTTTTGAAGAGACACTGCGGAGGCATGAGACGAAGCCTAATTGTAATGAGTTTGGAGAAAGGGATATGCGTCGTTGGTGGAAGGAAAAGGATTTTATAGGTAGTATCCCGGAAAAGATTCTTACGAAAGAGAGGGGACTGGACGAGACCGTTGATATGATTTATGATACGGTGAGTTCATCATGAACGATAGTTGGGACAATGTCTATATATACGCGAGGAGGAGGCAGAAAAATGATAGAGATACCGGAGAGCTTAACGATTGCGAGACAACTGAATGAAACCGTACAGGGAAAGAGAATCGTTGAGGTGGAGACAGCGCATTCATCCCACTCTTTTGTATGGTACAGCGGGGATTCCGATTTTTATTCCAATGTGATGGAGGGGCAGGAAATCGGGAAATCCGAAGGAATTGGAAGCATGATAGAAATGACCCTTGGGGACTACAGCTTTGTGGTGGGGGACGGCACAAATGTCCGTTATCTGGCACCGGGGGAGAAACTGCCCGCAAAGTATCAGGCCCGTATCACCCTGGGGGATGAAAGCCATCTGATCTATACGGTGCAGATGTACGGAGGCATATTTTTATGGCAGACGGCCAAGGAACAGAATCCCTATTATCTTGCAGGGAAGCAAAAGCCGCTGCCCAATACGGAAGATTTCACATATGGATATTTTAAATCCTTATTTGGGGATGTATCGGGTACGCTGTCTATGAAAGCCTTTCTTGCTACCGGCCAGCGGATTCCGGGATTGGGGAACGGCGTGCTGCAGGATATTTTACTGGAAGCCGGATTTCATCCAAAACGAAAAATCGGCAGCATAACGGAGACAGACAAGAAGAGAATGTATGAGGCCGTCACAGGGACACTGAAGAAAATGATTGCCGCAGGGGGAAGAGATACGGAAAAAGATATCTTTGGCAATAAGGGCGGTTATCAGACGCTGCTCAGCAAACGGACAGTGGGAAAGCCCTGTCCCTATTGCGGCAGTCTGATTGAGAAAGGCAGCTATTTGGGCGGGACGGTGTATTTCTGCCCGATATGTCAGGAACTGTAAGAAAGGAGAAGACGTATGACCGTACTGGAGCAGGTGAGTCACGAAACGATGGTATTCATGCGAGGCAAATACCGTTTGGATGAAATCGGAGATGGCAAAGACGAATTAAAGTTTAAGCAAGGAAAAAAGACGATTCTTACCATTTATATTCGTGAGGATAAATTTACTTTTTTGATCATTTTTGGCAAAAAAGAGCGCAAATGCTTTGAAACCCAGAAAAATGAATTTTCAGACTATATTCTCGATTATTATGAGAACGCAAATACATACCATGACGGAAAATGGATGTTTATTGACGTGACAACGTTAGAGCAGTTAGAAGAAGTCAAACGGCTCATACTCATAAAAAAGAAGCCGAACCGCAAGCCTTTTCCAAAAGAAAATGCTTTATATTCAAAATGCGGTCAGCGGTGTGATTTATGTGTTCATTATATTCATACAGAGGAAACTCTGCGTGTTACTATGGAAGAGCAGCTAATTAAAATGTGGGGGCAGACGGATTGGAGTATGCGCTGTGAAGGGTGTTATAGCGATAATTGCTATTGCAAGGACGACCCCTGTAATGCGAAGGCCTGCGCACCGCAAAAAGGAGTGGCGGAATGTAGAGAGTGCAGCGAGTTTCCGTGCATTAAGGCAACATCAGCGGATTATCGTTCTATGATTCACACAGAGGTCCATTTTGCGGATGAGATAACCTGGGGGATACTCCCATATGTTCCTATGCAATATGAAAACCTGTAAGTAAGCCGGACATTTTGCAGGTGGTTTGCAACTATAGATTTTTGGTATAAAACGGGAGAAAGATTATGTTTGAAATCAAATACCTATATGATTACCCGGAGTATGCCGGTAACGTTTCACGATGGTTATATGATGAATTCGTGCATAAAGATAACGAGGAGCTGGAGTATGAAACCTTCCATACCTATTTTATAAAGAACTCTAAAATGAAACTGCCCATCCGCCTTGTTGCCGTATCGGATGGAAAGTGCGTGGGAACGGTTACGATTATAGATAATGATTTCCCGGGCAAGAGCGTTATGCTCTGGCTGGGAGGACTTTATGTTGACGCTTCTTACAGAAACAAAGGAATTGGCCAAAGCCTTATAAACGCCATCAAACAGATTGCGAAAAATCTGGGCTATCATGAAATCTATCTTAACACAGAAACTGCGGGGCGATATTACAAAATGCTTGACTGGAAATATATTGAGACCTGTCCCAATGAGGCTGGCCGGATATGTGAAATATATAGATACGATTTATAATAAATATAGAGGAGTCAAGACCACCGGCTTAGCCGGTGGCTTGTTCTGCCCCTATAAGGGGCTTTTGCCTGCTTGCGCCCGGAAGGCGCACTGAAGGTCTGCCAACTGCACCACATCCTCAGCTGCCCCTAAAGGGGC